>JBFIUJ010000263.1:0-4466 GCA_041607595.1 Gemmatimonadales bacterium
GGTGACTGGAGTTCAGACGTGTGCTCTCCGATCTGCCGAGCCGTTGGGGCTGCGGGGCGAAGACGACGGCGTCCACCATCCGGCGGTCGAGGAGCCGTCGCAGGGCGTCGGTGGAGCGGCAAGCGACGACCGGGATGGCCTCCGAGCGGCGCAGGGCGGCCAGGGCCGACCGGCGCTCGAGCAGGGCGGCGACCGCGGGCATGCTCAGTCGTGGGCGATCGGGCGGGGCTTCGGCCGAGGGCGCCCCGCGCCGACGGCGACCAGGGTGCGGGTCATCTCGCCCGCGCGGCGGAGCACGCCCCGGGCGTTCTCGTAGCTCAGGACTTCCAGGGCCTCTTCCAGGCTGCACCAGCGACAGGCGGTGATCCCCTCGTCCGCCTGCGGTGCCGGCTCGGCCGCGGGGCTCTCGAACAGGAAGAAGTGGCAGTACTTGTGGATCCTCCGGCCGCGGAAGCGGAAGTGCCAATCGATGATGCGGATGGGCCCCTGGAGGGCGAGGTCCTCGAGGCCGGTCTCCTCGGCCGTCTCTCGGACGGCGGCTTCGGCCGGAGACTCCCCGTCCTCCAGGTGGCCCTTGGGGAAGCCCCAGTGGTCGTAGGAGTCGCGGATGAGCAGGTAGCGGAAGACGCCGTCCTCGCCCCGTCGGAACACGATCCCCCCGGCGCTCACCTCGCGCTCCGACCTCGGCTTGGCCACTAGAACACCGAGAACTTGAAATACCGGCGGGGGTTGGCCTGGATGTCCACCAGGAGGGTCCGCAGCTGCTGCATGGTCGCCGTGGTCTCCTGGTAGAGCGCCGAGTCCCGCGCGAGGAGGCCGAGGGTGCCGGTGCCCGCCTCGAGCCGGGAGAGCACCGAGTCGGTCGCCACCAGGACTCGGACGAGGCTCGTCTCGTGGGCGCGGGCCGCGGTCATGAGGCTGCGCAGGTCGGTGGACGCCTGGCGGAGATCCTCGCTGGAGGATCGGGCCGACTCGAACAGCGCCTCCAGTCGCCCGTTGCCGGTCGCGCTGTCGGCCCGCGCCATGGTCTGCCGGAACCCGCGCGCGGCCTGAGCCATGTCGCCGGAGCCCGCGTCCACGTTCTGGGCGATCCGCTCGAAGGTCGAGATCTGCTCGCTGCTGAACCGCTGGAGCTGGTTGGCGACCTCGACGAAGTCCCGGATGCTGCTCCGCAGCTCGGCCGCCACGGTCGAGTCGAAGACCGCGCCGACCCGATTGGTGAGGACGGCGATGTCGCTCGCGATGCGCCCGGCCTGGGCGGTGAGCTGGCCGACGTCGGGGAGGGTGGCCCCGGGCCAGGCGTCGCCGCCGGCGCGGGCCGCTTCGAGCAGCAGGTTGAGGACGTTCGGGTCGTCGGGGGGGTTGTCGAGCGACACGATGGCCGCGGCCCACTCGCCGAAGAGGCTGGCGGAGGCGGCGATCACCGCGGGCCGGGCCGGCAGCTCGACGTCCTCGGTGATGCGCAGGTCGGCCTCGACCCAGTCCTCCCCGCTCAGGCGGATGCTCTCCACCCGCCCGACGCGGACGCCGCGCAGCACGACCGGCGCCCCCACGCCGAGGCCTCCCACGGTCCGGAAGCGGGCGGGGTGGACGGTCTCTTGCGCGCCCAGGCGGGTCTCACTGAGCCAGAGCGCGCCGGCGACGACGATGGCGGCGGCCACCAGCATGGTCGCGCCCACCAGGAGCTCGTTGCCCCGTTTCACTTGATGCCCTCGCTCACGGCGGCCTCCTCGGCCTCAGGCCGATCGGGTCGGCCTTCGATGAACTCTCGGACGATCGGGTCTCGACTGCCGCGGATCTCGGCCACGGTGCCCGCCTGCCGCACGGCGCCGTGGAAGAGCAGGGCCAGGCGGTCGCCCACGCGGTAGGCGCTCAGCAGGTCGTGGGTGACCACGAGGCTGGTGGCGCCGGACTCCTGACGCGCGCGGATCATGAGCTCGTCCATGACCGCGGAGGTGATGGGATCGAGCCCGGTCGTGGGCTCGTCCCACAGAATGTATCGCGGCCGGGGGGCGATGGCTCGCGCGATGCCGACGCGCTTGCGCTGGCCTCCGGAGAGCTCGGCCGGGTTTCGGGTCCGGGTATCTTCCAGCTCCACCAGGCGCAGCGACTCGGTGACCCGATCGGCGATGGCCTGCTCGGTCATCCCCCGGCGCGCGAGCCCCAGCCGCACGTTTTCCTCGACGGTCATGGAGTCGAACAGCGCGGCGAACTGGAACACGAAGCCGATCGACGCCCGGAGCTCGGCGAGGGCCGAGCGGTCCAGCTCATGGACCACCCGGCCGTCCACCTCCACGTGCCCGGCATCCGGCTCCAGCAGGCCGACGATGTGCTTGAGGGCCACGCTCTTTCCCGACCCCGACGCACCCAGGAGCACCGTCGTCTTCCCCTCCGGCACGTCCAGGGAGAACGCGTCCAGGACCCGCCGCTCCCCGAAGGACTTCGTGAGCTCGACGAAGCGGATCATCGCGCCGCCCGCGCGCGCGGGCTCCTCATAGGAGCACCAGCGCCCAGAAGGCGTCCAGCACCAGGATGGCCTCGCACCCGAGCACCACGGCGCGGGTCGTCGCCCGGCCGACCCCGGCGGCACCGCCCTTGGAGCCGAGGCCGGTCATGCAGCCCAGGAGGGTGACGGCGAGCCCGAAGCTGGCCGACTTCACCAGGCCGAACCAGATGTCCTTGAATCGGTAGAAGAGCTTGAGCCCCTTGAAGAACTCGGGGGTCGAGAGGTCCAGCAGGTTGACCGCGGTGATCCACCCGGCCACCACGCCGATGCCCATCGCGAAGGCGGTGACCACCGGGAACATCAGCGTGCCCGCGAGCACGCGGGGCACCACGAGGTAGGCGTACTTGTCGTAGGCCAGGGTCTCGAGCGCGTCCACCTGCTCGGTGACCTTCATGGTCCCGAGCTCGGCCGAGATGTTGGCGCCCACTCGGCCGGCCAGGGCCATGCCGGTGAGGACGGGCCCGAGCTCCATCATCACGGTCTTCCCCACGAGCGCCCCGACGAAGTACAGGGGGACGGCCCCGGTGAAGATGTAGGACGAGAGGAGGGCGAGCACGATCCCGGTGAAGACCGCGATGAAGATCGCGATCGGCACCGAGTCGACGCCGAGCCGCCGCATCTGGCCGGCGACCAGGGGGAGCCAGGTGCGGACGTCCGCCAGGGCGCGGGCCGCGTCGATGGTCCAGCGGCCGACGCGCTCGACGAAGCCATCCCGGCCGGCGGCGCGGTAGGCCAAGGTCTGCAGCACGCTCAGAAGCTACGGTCGAGATCGAACGGTGACAAGCACGCCGCGCTCAGGCGGCGAAGCTGGCGAGGGCGCGCCCGACCTCCCCTTCGCGCAGGCGCTTGAGCGCCCGGTCCCGGAGCTGGCGCACCCGTTCCCGGGTGACGCCGAGCAGGCCGCCGATCTCCTCGAGGGTGTGCTCCCGCCCGCCGTCGAGGCCGAAGTAGAGCCGCAGGACCTTCGCATCGCGGGGGGCGAGGGTGCGGAGGGCGGCGTCCACCTCCTCGGTGAGGAATCGATCCATCACCGCGTCCTCCGGATCGCCCTGGTGCTCGGCGACGAACCGCTCGATGAGCGACCGGTCCCCCTCGGGGTCGAGCGGCGCATCGAGCCGGACCTCGCTCGTGTTGAGGGCGGAGAGGGAGCGGACGACGTCCAGCGAAAGGCCGACCGCGTCGGCGATCTCCTCCGGGGTGGGCTCCCGGCGGAGCTCCTGGCGCAGCGACTCCGAGGTGCGGATGATGCGGGAGAGGTCCGCCGTTCGATTGAGTGGGACCCGGACCGTCCGTCCGTGGCGGGCCAGCGAGGCGAGGATCGCCTGGCGGATCCACCACACGGCATAGGAGATGAACTTGACCCCTTGGTCCGGGTCGAACTTCCGGGCGGCGGTCAGGAGCCCCACGTTCCCCTCGCCGATCAGGTCGCTGAGCGGGAGGCCCCGGTTCTGGTACTTCTTGGCCACCGAGATCACGAAGCGCAGGTTGCGCTTGACCAGCTCCTGCATCGCCTCTTGATCGCCCTGCTGGACCAGGCGCGCGATGGCGACCTCCTGCGCCGGCGTGAGCAGCGGGGTCTTGCTGACTTCGTAGAGGTACTGATCGAGGATGTCGCGGTCGGCGTCCCGGACCCCCAGCGACTTCGCGGTGAGCCCCTTCCGCTTCCGCCCCGACGGCTTGACCGGCGCCGAGTCGGCGAGGATCGCCTCGGTGGGGCTCCGCGGTCGGCCGGGCGGGCGGACGGACGCCGACTTCTTCCGTTTCTTCATAGGGTCATCTTAGCACCACAATCGGGATTCCGCCCGACGCGGCACCGGCGCCGGACTCGCTTGACACCGATTCGCGCCCGGACTAGCTTGCCTCGCTGCTTCCGCGCCCCGGCGCGGGGGCGAAAAATATAGCGGGGGCGTAGCTCAGTTGGGAGAGCGCGTGAATGGCATTCACGAGGTCAGGGGTTCGA
>JBFIUJ010000264.1:0-4431 GCA_041607595.1 Gemmatimonadales bacterium
CCCTCACCCCTCTCTTCGGGAAGCAAGACGCGGGCCGAACCGTTCCCCTCGGTCATCCGTCACAACTCCTTGCGTTAGGGTATCGGAACCGGGCCTGCTGGAGTTGAGGAGGGCCGGGGCCAGCGGAGGAGCGCCCTGCGGCCGGCAGTTTCCTCCGCACCGGGGCTTCCCCCAGGACTCGGACGGGGCTAGACTTCCGCCCCTCGGGACGTGGCGCAGCCCGGTAGCGCACTGCAATGGGGTTGCAGGGGTCGCGGGTTCAAATCCCGCCGTCCCGATTACCGCCGAACGGCCGATCTTCCAGCGGTCGTTCGGCGGTGTTACAACGACACCGCCTCGGCGCTCGGCGCCGGCCGGCGGCCGTCGTGCGTTCTCCTGGACTGTCACCGTCGGACGGAGGAGTCACCCCACCCCGGGCGCGCACTGGGCGCGGACCGTGGCGGGGGAGCCCCCGGCTCAGGGGCGCTCGCGCGGCCCCCCCAACGGTGGGTAAGTCTCGACGCGACTGGGTCGTAGCGGCCTCCGCCGACCCGGGGTATCTTCGGTGCCAATGATCGTGAGCACGGGGGGCTGGTGACGGAAAAGAGGATGCCCGCGATTCTCGTCATGCCGTTCTCGCTCGACGAGCGTCAGCGATCGGCCCTCTTTGCTCTATGCCGCACCATGGCACCCTGGGCGGCCGACGAGGGCATTGACCTACCCGAGCTCATCATGGATCGTCTCGCCGCCGGCGACCGCCTGGTCGCCCGCCGGCTCGGATGGGCCCTCAGCCTCATCAACCATCCGCTCACGGCCCCCCTGGTGGGCGGGACGGTGTTCGGGTTCTCCCGGCTCTCCCCGGATGCGCAGCAATCCGCGATGACGCGGTGGGAGCGGAGCCGCATCGGTCTGCGGCGACGCATGTACCAGGCCTTCCGGCGGCTGATCCTCACGGTGGGGTACTCGGACCGTCGGTCCTCCAAGGCCATTGGATTCGAGGGCCCCTTCCACCTCCGAAAGCCCAAGGTCGCGTGGGAGGGCCCCCTCCCGGCCACCAACGACAAGAACCCGAATGGGACCATCGCCCGCGGCCAGGTGTCGGACCCGGGCGACGAGCCGGAGGTCCCCGACGGGGTGACCCAAGGCCGAAGCCTCCGCGAGGAGACGACCGTGCGGGCCGGGGTGTGCGTGATTGGCACCGGCGCCGGCGGGGCGGTCGTGGCCGCGCGGCTGGCCGAGGCCGGCCATGACGTCATCCTGCTGGAGGAGGGCGGGTACTGGACGGCCGCCGACTTCACGGAGCGGGAGGACGAGATGGTGCCGCGGCTCTACGCCGAAGGCGGCACCCGAGGCACCACGGATCTCTCGATCTCGATCCTTCAGGGCCGGGCGGTGGGGGGCGGGACGACCGTCGGCTGGATGGTGATGCTGCGCACGCCCGATCGGGTCCTGGAGGAATGGGCGCTACGCCACGGGACCCAGGGGATGTCGCCGGCGGACATGGCGCCCATCTTCGAGCTGATCGAGCGGGAGACGCATTCGGGGACGCTGCCCGACGAGGCGCACAGCCCTCAGAACCGCCTCATCCTCGACGGCGCCCGCCAACTCGGCTGGAGCGCGTTCGGTGCGACCCTGAACGCCCGCGATTGCGTTCGGGCCGGCTTCTGCGGGATGGGCTGCCGGTACAACGCGAAGAAGGGCGCCCTCCTCACGTTCATTCCTCGCGCCCTCGCCGTCGGCGCCCGGCTCTACAGCGACGTGCGGGTCAATCGGATCGACGTGGTGGAGCGGGGCGGTCCCGCCCCGCTCAAGCTGGTGCGTGCTCGGGTCCTCGACCGTGCCACGGGCCGGCTCCGGGGGCGTCTGACGGTGGAGGCGCCGATCGTGGTGCTCGCCGCCGGGGCCGTCGGGACGCCCGCGGTCCTGGAGCGGTCGGGGCTCAAGGCCGGTGGCATCGGCAAGTACCTGCGCCTGCACCCCACGTCCTTCGTGATCGGTCGACACCGGCAGAAGGTCTACGGGAGCGCGGGCGTCCCCTCCAGCAGCGTCTGCGACCATTTCCTCGACGGGGATGGGGACGGCTACGGGTTCTGGATCGAGAGCCCTCCCCTCTATCCGGCGATGACCGCGGTGGCGATTCCGGGGTTCGGTGGAGGGCATCGGGAGTTCTTGCGCGCGTTCCCGAACCTCGCCGCCCTGCTGGTGCAGGTCCGCGACGGCCGGGGGCCGGAGTCGTCGGGCGAGGTGTCGGTGAGCCGCAAGGGTCGGCCCCGGATCCGCTATCGCCTCCGCGACGACGACCGCCGCCAGCTGCTGGCGGGGCTCAAGGCCGCCGCGCGCCTACAGTTCGTCGGAGGGGCGGAAGAGGTGTTCACGCTCCACACGCACGGTCACCCGATCACGACCGAGTCCGCGATCGACCAGTTCGACCTCTGGCCCAGCGGGCCCAACCAGCTCGGACTCTTCTCGTCCCACGTCACGGGCACCTGCCGGATCGGGACCGACCCGAAGACCAGCGGCTGCCTTCCCGACGGCCAGGTCCATGGCATCCGGGGCCTCTACGTGGCGGACGGCTCGTTGCTCCCGACGGCTCCGGCGGTCAATCCCCAGGAGACCATCATGGCCGTGGCGACGGTCATCGCCCGCGGCATCGATGCGAAGTACCGCTCGGGCTGACCCTCATCCCCACGTCTCAGGGAAGCTGACTGGCACCGCGGCGGCCACGTCCACGAGGGCCTTGGCCGCGCCCGCGAAGGGCACCAGCGCCGCCAGGCTCCCGCGAGCGAGCGCCAGCTTCCCGGTCATCAGGGCGAGCAGCGGGGGCAACGCGCCCTGCAGGACCTCCCGCCATGCGGTCGGCGCCCCTCGGATGACATAGCGGGCCACCTCCAGATCGGCGGGCGTTGCCACCCGAGCCGCCCGACACTCCCCGTGCCACAGATCCAGGAACACCGCGTGTTCGAGCACGCCTCGGGCGTCGTCCGCGCTCACGACCGCGGCGACCGATCCCTCCCACCGGGCCGCGGCTTGGCGGTAGTCCTCATGGACGTTCAGCGCCGAGGCCCAGGCCTCGGCCCACTCGGTGGAGAATGCCAGGATGCTCATGTGGCGGAGGACGGGGGATACGAGGACGCCTCGCAAGGCGCACGGACGACGGGAAGGCGAAGGATAACCCGCTTGAGCGGGGCGGCGAAGCCCGGGTGGCCGGCGCGGACCACTCCCGCTTAATTGCGAGCGTCCCTCGATGCCCTTCACACCGGTCGATCCCATGACGTTCTCGAACCCCGCCGGGCGTGCCAGAGCCGATGCCGACCAATACGTGGGCGGGCTGCTGTCCCTCCTCGGCGCTCGCGATCCACTCGCGATCCTGGACGAGCTCTTGCCCTTCGTGCGCGACGTGCTGGCGCGAACCGATCCCGGGGTCCTGCGGCGTCCCGAACCGCCGGGCAAGTGGTCCATCCTGGGCGTCGTCGAGCACCTGGCCGACACGGAACTGGTCTACGGCTACCGGGTCCGCATGGTGCTCGCCCAACCCGGCCTGCCGATCCAGGGTTACGACCAGGATCGCTGGGCCTCCACGCTCGGGTACGGTGAGGGCGATCCGACGTTGGCGGTGGAGCAGCTCGACGTCCTCCGCCGGGTGAACCTCCGGCTCCTGCGCTCGCTCGACGCCGACGCGCTGGCCCGCGCGGGAGTGCACGACGAGCGGGGGACCGAGAGCGTGGCGCAGATGGTGTCGCTGGTTGCGGCGCACGACTTGGTGCACCGCCGCCAGATCGAGCGCATCGAGGCGGCTCATGGCGTCTGAAGGCCCAGCGGTCCCCTCGTCTGCCGACCCATTCCTGCCGGGGCGCCTGCGACTCCTCGTCCTCCTCGCGCTGCTCGCGGCGGTAGCACTCTTTTGGCGATTCAACGTGCCGCGCTTCGACCCGAACGCCATCCGCCTCCCTCCAGGGTTCCATCTCGGCGTCTTCGCCGAGGGGCTTCCGGGAGCCCGTGGCATGGCCATCGGCGAGGACGGAACCGTGTTCATCTCCTCGCTGGACCGGGGGACGGTCCACGCGCTCCGGGACGAGGACGGCGACGGGGTGGCGGAGGCACGAAGCCTGGTCGCGGGCGGGCTCGACCACCCCCATGGGGTCGCGATGCGCCGCGGCGCGCTCTACGTCGCGGAGCGGCATCGGCTGCTCCGGTTCGACAGCGTCGAGAGTCGGTGGGCCTCGCCTCAGGCTCCGAGCGTGGTGCTGGACTCCCTCCCGGGGGAGGACCTCCATGGGGCGAAGTATCTGCGAAAGGGACCAGACGGGTGGCTCTACCTGTCCATCGGCGCGCCGTGCAACGTGTGCCGGGTGGACGACCCACGAGTGGCGGCGATCGTGCGGATCGAGCCCGAGTTGGGACGAGTCGAGCCCTACGCGCTGGGCGTGCGAAACAGTCTCGGCTTCGACTGGC
>JBFIUJ010000265.1:0-4418 GCA_041607595.1 Gemmatimonadales bacterium
AAGACCTCCTGGGCGAGGTCTTCGGCGCGGTCCCGGTCGCCCGTCCGGCGATACAGCACCCGGACGAGCGACGCGTGATACTGCTCGTATACCTCGGCCAGATCAGCGGTCATACGCCTCGATAGTCCCGAACCAGGGCCGGCAGGTCGCCCGGCCGCCAGGTGGTGCGCCCGCGCGCGGTCACCCGCACCGTAACGGCCCGCCCCGCGATCACGACCTCGTCGCCCACACCGAGGAACGGCACGATCTCGGGCAACGCCCGCGCCAGGGCGAAGTAGGCCTCGGAATACGGGGCGATCTCCACGATCCGGACGCTATCGGAGTGAGCCACGTCCGTCCAGGCGCCGTCTCGATCCACGAAGATCCGGCCGCCGGCCCGCTTCGTCGCCGGGGCGCTCCGGAAGCCCTGTCGGGCGGGGGCCTCCTTGGCGGCCGACTCGAGGCGGTTCTCGGCCACCGCGTCGGCCGCGGCCAGGTTGCTGGCCCGGGCCATCTTGGCGCTCGCCTCCGCCCGCTCGAAGGCGACCCGGCCGGTCTGCTCGCGCGCGCGCGATGCGCCGCCCAGGGCCGCGTCGTCCAGCCGAGTCATCGGCGGGGCCGCCGCCACCATGCCCGGCTCCTGCACGAGGTACGAGGTGTACTCGGTGAGGATACCGTAGCGCAGGCCGAGCTCACGGATCTCCTCGATGACGGCGGGTGAGGCGCCCTCCAGCCGCAGCGTGCGCGTGAGCTCCCCGACCCTCCGCGATGCCCAGAGCGTGGGAATGAAGGCGTTGGCCGATGCGGTCGCCGGGAAGCTGGCCTCGACGTTGAACCGTTCGCGGCGCCCGTTCCGCTCGCCCTCCACGACCACGGTCCCCTGACCCCGGCCGCGGTAGCGGCCGAAGACCACCAGCTCCTCCCCGAAGAAGAGATCCGGCAGCGCGGCCGGATAGCTCTGCCGGAGCTCCACCGGGGCGCTCACGATCCGCAGGTTCACGAGGGCCGGGTGGCGGATCTTGTCCAGCAATCCTCCGACCGCCACCTCCACGCTCGCGTCGGGGGCCACGTATTCGGCGCTCCCCCGGCCCTCTCGGGCCAACCGGTCGAGCAAGTAGGTGTTCACGTCATGGCCGACACCGACGGTGAAGAGCCTCGCGCCGCCCAGTCGGCCGCCGGCACTCTCTGCGATGCGGTCCGGCTGCTGTTCTCCCACGCTGGGCCGACCGTCCGTGAGGAAGACCACGATCGGCAGTCGCCCGGCTCGGCCGTCGCTCTCGAGCGAGGCCGCCAGGGCCTCCGCGATGTTGGTGCCCCCGCTCGCGCCGAGTGCGTCGATGAAGGACCGGGCCTCCGCAAGGTTGCCGCCGCGGGCCAGGCTGAAGCCTTCCCGGAAGTGACGGACCGTGGAGCTGAACGCGATGAGGCGAAAGCGATCCGCGGGGCCGAGCGTCCCGAGGGCCTGGCGCATCGCCGCCTTGGCCTGCTCCAGCTTGTCGCCCGACATCGAGCCGGAGACGTCCACGACCAGGGTCAGGTCCCGGGGGACCGACTGGCTCGTCGCCGCGTCCTGCGGCGCGACGAGCAGCATGAAGAAGCCATCGTCTCCGCCCGGAGCGTGGCTCACCAGGCTCGTGCCGACGAGGCCACGGCGATGCGGAATGAAGAGCTCGACGTCCCCACCGGTGGACGGGTCCACCGTGATCTCGAGCCGTCCACCGATCCGCCGAGTCTCCACCGGGTGAGTCGGCGAGTACGGCGTGCCCAGGGTCTCGGCGTCAGAAACCGTCAGCACGATGCTGCGCGCCGCGCCGCCCTCGACCCGCGTGGCGCCACGGCCGCGGAGCTCGGTTCGGTCCCGAGGCCCCAGCGCATACCGCCAGCGCAGCGCATCGCCCGCGCGATCCAGCATGGCGGTGTAGCGCAGGGCGACCTTCCGGGTCTCGCCCGACTGGATGGGGAACACACGGGCGCGGATGAGCCCATGCCCCTCGAGGGTGAGCAGGGCCGGGTCCTTCAGCCGTCGCACAATGTCTTCGTAGATTCCCCGCGCCCGGCCCGCGTCCATCATCTCGCCCCGGACCTCCTGGTCACCCATCCAGAGGGAGTAATCGGTGAAGACGGCCTCGCCCGGCAACGGGTACAGATAGGTCCCCTCCGCGATCCCCCGGCCCGTGTTGCGGAACTGCTCCTCGACCTCGACCCGGGCCACACGGCCCTCCAGGGTCACGCGGACCTGGGAGCTGACCCGGATCACCGGGGTCGGAGCGATGGTCGTGTTGGGCGGCCGTTCGAGCTCTACCCAGCCTTGGGCGGGAGCGGTGGTGGCGCCGGCCGCGAGCGCGGCCAACGCGAGACAGGTGCGGCGCATTCTGGGTCCTCCCGGGTTGTGAGTCGGGCGGGAGATGCGCCTGCGGGGGAGACTTGCACGCCGGGCCCAAGCCCGGGCATCAGGGCGAGCGTGGCAAGTGGGCGGCCCACCACCGGCGGGCCTGCTCGGCCGACCAGGGCTCGGCGCCCGCCGAGGCCAGGCGCTCGGCGACGGCGGACGCGCTCGTGGGCCGCCGGGCCGGGTCCTTGGCCAGGCAGGCCAGGACGAGGTCGTCCAGGGGTTGGGGGATGGCGAGCTCGCTCGCTTGGGAGGGCGGTGAGGGGTCGCCGGTCAGGTGCCTCGCCATGGCCTGGAGCGGCCCGGAGAACTCGAAGACGAGTCTGCCGGTGAGCAGCCAGTAGGCGACGCAGCCGAGGGCGTAGAGGTCCGCGCGCGCGTCCACCGTCTCCCCCAGGATGGCCTCCGGCGCCATGTACGCCGGCGTGCCGGTCGCCGCGTCGGGGCGGGTCAGGTGGCTTCCCTCGGCCGCGTCCAGCGCCAGGCCCGCCCTCGGCACTCGCTTGACCAGGCCGAAATCGAGGACCTTGACCCAATCCACCTCTTCGCCCAGCCGGCAGCAGAAGAGGTTGCTGGGCTTCACGTCGCGGTGGACCAGGCCTGCCGCGTGCGCCTCCGAGAGGGAGTGACAGGCTTGGCTCAGGAGGTGTACGACGCGCCCCGGAGGCAGCGGCCCGAACCGACGGACCAGCTGCTCGAGGTCGATCCCATCCAGCAGCTCCATCACGTAGTAGAAGGTGCCGTCGCGGGTGAGGCCGAAATCGAAGAGGTCGATCGTGTGCGGCGAATGCAGCGACGCGGCGGCCTCCGCCTCGCGACGGAATCGTTGCACCAGCAGGTCCTTCTCGCCGGTCGATCCCAGCATCTCGGGGCGAATCAGCTTGACCGCGGCGGGTCGCGCGAGAAGCCGATGTCGAGCCCGCCAGACTTCGCCCATGCCCCCCACGCTCACCAGGTCCTCCAGCTCGTAGCTGCCCATCTCGCGGGCTCGGCGGACCTTGCGCCCCAATCCCATGATGATGTGCGACTGCAGCACGGCGAGGAGCGCACACAGGTAGTTGGGCGCGTAGGCCCAGGCCACGAGCGCGACCGGGGGGAGTGCCGCACCCCGCAGCCCGGCGAGCCCCAGCGCGAGCGGGTCCATGGAGGCGGCGATCGTCGCCGCGACGAGGGTACGGCCCGGAGTGCTCGGCACGATCATCGGATGGACCAGCACCAGGACGCAGATCCAGGACAGCCGCCCGGCGAGCTGGATCTCGGGATTGGATTGGTTCACCAGGCCGATGCCCAGGGCCAGCACGACCTCGTAGCCCAAGCCCAGCGTCACCAGGCGATCGTGGCTCTCGCGCCGGCGGAGGGCGTAGAAGTAGACGCCGAGCGAGACGAGAATGCAGACCGGTGCGATCACGTTGGCGATCGGCGGCCACGGCACGACCGCTCCGACCGCGAGGCCGAGGCGCGGTGCGATCAACGTGTTGACCGCGATGCCGGCGCTCCAGAGCCCGGCCCACACGATGCACGCGATCCGCAGGCGCCGAGAGGACTCCTCCAGGATGTCCGAGGGGAGGGTCCGGCGCCCGGGAGTCGCGGTGGTCCCGGTGCTGGGAGATCGGGGCTCAGCTTCGAGAAAGCGCTCTGGGGGCATCGGGCTCGGAGGTGGCAGGATGCCGACAACGTCTGGGGGGCGGCACGCGCGGTCAAGGGCGAGGGTTGCGTGGGGCTCTGGCCACGGCGAACGTTCCGACGACGCCATTCCCGACCATCTCCTCCATGCCCCTGCCACGCAGACGGTTTCTAGGTCGCTCCCTCGGCGCCCTTGCGCTGATCCCCGCAATCCGCGGCCTCGCGGCCTGTGCCGACCTCGGCCGCGGCGCGCGCGGGAGCGTGGCGGGAGGCTACGGGCCCCTCGTCCGGAGTCCCGAGGTCCCGGAGGTCGCGCTGCCCGAGGGGTTTCGGGCACGCGTCCTGAGTCGGTCCGGAGCACCGATGGGCTCGGGTCACGTGCCCGGGGCGTTCGACGGCATGGCGACGTTCCCTCTCGGCGGCGACC
>JBFIUJ010000266.1:0-4415 GCA_041607595.1 Gemmatimonadales bacterium
AGATCGACAAGATCGCGCGCAAGTCGGAGAACCCCAGCATCACGCGCGACGTCTCGGGGGAGGGCGTGCAGCAGGCCCTGCTGAAGATCTTGGAGGGCACGGTCGCCTCCGTCCCCCCGCAGGGGGGCCGGAAGCACCCGCAGCAGGAGTACATCCAGATCAACACGCGGGACATCCTCTTCATCTGCGGAGGCGCGTTCGACGGCCTCGAGAAGATCATCCAGGCCCGCACCGGCCGGCAGCAGATCGGATTCTCCGGCCTCCCGCGCCTGACCCCTGAGGAAGAGGCCGTGCAGGGGAGCCCCTACATGGAGGTCGAGCCGGACGACCTCCTGCGCTTCGGGCTGATCCCCGAGCTCGTGGGGCGGCTGCCGGTGGCGGTCGCGCTCGACGCGCTGGACGAGGACGCCTTGGTCCGGATCCTGGTGGAGCCCAAGAACGCCCTGAGCAAGCAGTACAAGAAGCTGTTCGATTTGGAGAGCGTCGGGCTCACGTTCGACGCCGAGGCCCTTCGGGCGGTGGCCAACAAGGCCCTCCACCGGGGGACGGGCGCGCGAGGCCTGCGCGCGATCCTCGAGACCGTGATGACGGACATCATGTTCGACCTCCCGGACCGGGACGACGTTCGGGAAGTGGTCATCACCAAGGAGTGCATTGCCGAGGGCAAGCCTCCCCTCATCCTGACCGAGCGGCCCCGGACCAAGCGAGAGGCCTGAGGCCGGCCGGCCCATGCCGCCCGCCTCCACCCCCATCCCCGGGGACGATCCCGTCAATCCGCTGCACAGCCTTCCGATCGAGTTCGTCGGCAGCTTCCCCTCGCCCGATGTCCGGCTGGATCCCCCGCAGCCTGAGATCGCGCTGGTCGGCCGCTCCAACGTCGGGAAGTCGAGCCTCCTGAACGCGCTGGTCGGCCGCCGGCAGATCGCGCGGGTGAGCGGCACCCCGGGCAAGACGACGCTCTTGAACGCCTACCGGCTGCCAGGCTTCTATCTAGTGGACCTGCCGGGGTATGGGTTCGCTCGGGCCAGCAAGCGCGACCGGCAGACCTACCGCCGCCTCTTGGACGGGTACCTGGCCCAGCGCGCCGAGCTCGCCGGGGTGGTGTGGCTGCTGGATATCCGCCACGACCCCTCCGAGGAGGATTGGACGGTGCAGGAGCAGCTCGCAGCCAGCGGTCGGCCCGTGCTCGTCGCGCTCACGAAGAGCGACAAGCTCGGGCGCCAGGCGCAGCAGGCGCGCACCGAGCGGCTCACCGCGCTGCTGGGGCTGGCGGACGATCAGGTCCAGGCCACCAGCAGCCGTACGGGATCGGGGTTGTCCACGCTCGGGGCGAGCATCTTCGCCCTGGTCCAAGCCGAGAAGGGGGCCTGAATGCGCGGAACTCGGATGTTGCTGCTCGGTGTCCTCGTGATCGCCTGCGCGCCTGCCTCCCGCGCCCAGGGGGCGGGAGGCGAGCCGCTCCCGGCGGGATACGGGACCCTCACCCAGGACGAGATCGCGGTGCGCGTGCGCTCCGAGCAACTCGAAGTGCGCTTCGTGCCGCTGGACGAGCGCGTGCTGCGCCTCCTGGTGCCCGACGCCTATCGATCCTTGCACGGCCTGGTGGCCTCGCGACAGGCGTCCATCGACTCGGTGAGCGGGCGGGCAGGAGTCTCTCGCCCCGGTCTGGTGCTGGTGACCTTCTTCGGGCAGCGGCCAGACGTCCGGTTCGACGCGAGCATCGTGTCGGTGTCCATCCGAAACCGGCTCTACCAGCCGCTCGGCACCATTCCCTTCAACGCCGCGTTCAGCTCTCAACAGCTCGGCGTGCGGGACCAGGCCACCGGGATCTTCCTGTTCGAGGAGGAGCTTCCGGTCTACGAGCCGATCACCTTCGCCTACGGCGCGCAGTCCACAGAGGAGTGGGAACGCAGGCTCCGGGTCATCGACCGCGAGCGGGCCCGGATCGCGGCCCGCGCCCGGGCGGCCCAGCCGGACAGCGCCGCCGTCCGGCCCTAGACCCGCTCCGCATCGGCCCGTCGGTCTGCTCGACGCCGCTCTCGCCGAGGCGTCGCCTTCGCCACCGCCCGTCCCACCATCAAACGGTGCAACGCCAAGCCGACGGCGTACACCACGCCCAGGGCGAAGTGGCCATAGCCCAGGGCCAGGAGCCATCCCTCCCCGGTGACCGCCTGAATCAGGTAGCCGGTCAACACCATCGGCAGCACGACCAGGACGACCGTCATCCCACTCCGCCGCCCCGTGCGGGTGATCCCCCGCACGTGAGGCCATACGTGCCGCAGGGCAATCAGCCCGACCGCGAAGACGAGGTACGGAGCCGTCAGGATGTGGAGCTTGAGCACGGCTGGCTGCCACGGATGCCCGACCACCGCCCAGGGGTCGGCCGGCCCCGGCACGTACTTCATCCAGGCGTAGACGAGACCGGTCAGGGTCGTCAGCCCCGACGCGAGCCAGACCGACCACCGCTCGAAGGGAGTCACGGGGCGGCGCTCCCCGAGGCTGCAAACGGCCGGATGACCCCGTGGATCGCCAGGGCCCGCCGCGAGGCGCGGACGACCGCCTGGGCCGTGAGGGTGGCTCCGGTGATGCCCACGACTCCCCCCCGCAGCGAGAGGGAGGCATCGAGCGCGCGTCCGTCGAGCTGGTCCAGCCAGCCCTCGGGCGCGCGATAGGACGGGGGCTCCTGAAACGCCAGCACCTCCACCCGCTGGATGCGGCCGACCGTGTCCACGACGATCATCAGGACCTCGGACAGCGTGCGGACCCGGTGGGCGTCGAAATACGCGACTCCGACGGGCGTGCCCTCCACGCGCCCCACGTAGTAGGTGACCACGCTCGTGGCGACCTCCACCTCGCGCCCCGCCGAGGTCCGAGCCGCCGCCAGCTGCGCCGGCGACAGGAACGCGGTCCGCCGCTCGACCGCGGCGGGCGGCGGGAAGGCGATCAGGAGCGCCTCCGCCTGGGTGATGCGCGCCTGGGCCGCGGCCGGCCCGGCGAGCAGCGCCGTGAGCAGGAGCGCCGGGAGGCGTCCGATCAAAAGACGTACCCCAGGCTCACCGAGGCGCGCCGCACGCCGGTGCGGGCCTCGTTGTGCGGCTGCTCGACGTCGGCCTTGAGGGCGACGTTGGCGATGGGCTTCCACACGGCACCCAGGGTCACGATGCGGCGGTCGTTCGCGGGGTCTGTCGCGAAGCCGGCCGGCACCCGGGCCTGGGTCTGCAGGCGCTCGTAGCGGACGAAGGGCTCGAGCTCGCCCCGCGCGCCGCGCGCGAGCCGCAGCACGTCGTAACCGGCCTGCAGGTACCAGCCGGTCAACCGCTCCCCGATCGAGGCGGTACCGGTGAGCCCCCGCACCTGGTTCAGCTCCGCCGCCTGACCCACCGTCGCGCGGGCGTAGAGGCCTCGGAGGTTGAGCCCGTGGGCCCGGTATTCCGCGTGCCCCTCCCAGATGGTCGTCCGGGCTCGGAGGGTCCCGCCCGTCGCCAGCGGTGCGCCCTGGCCGGAGTTGCCCGCGTAGACGCCCATTCCCACGGTGAGCCCGAGCAGCCCGACGTAGTCCACCCTCCCCGCCAGGGCGACGTTCTCCGCCAGCGCCCGGGAGCCGTTCTGCCGACCGTCGCGCAGGCCTCCAGCCCCGAAGCCCCCCGCGCCGGAGCTGCCGCCGCCGACCGCGTCGAACCCGTTCACCAGGTAGGCCTGGTACTGGATGGGGCCCACCTCGCCGTAGGCGCCGGCGCCGTTCTCGCGCCAGGTGGAGGGGATGAGGCGCCGCTCGGTCTCCGGCCGGCTGGACCCCAGGAAGGTGGTCGGCTCGTGGAGGCCGTTGAGGAATCCCAGCGGAACCAACAGGAGGCCGGCCCGCAGGCCGAGCCCCTCGGTCCAGCGGTAGTCTAGGTAGGCGAACTCGACCGAGACGGAGCCGGTCCGGTCGGTGCTGCCGTGCTCGAACTCGGTTTCCGAGTTGAACAGCAGCCGGTCGCCGAACTTGTATCCGACATAGACGATGGCGCGCAGCGCATCCCACTGGTCCCGAAGGCCCGAGGGAGAGCCGTCCTGCCGAGCGGCAGCGACGTGCTGGAAGAGGAGCTCGCCGTAGCCGCCGACCGAGACGCCGCGGGGCGTGCGGTAGACCTTCGAGGCGGCGGGCCCGAATCCCGCCACCGCGGAATCCGCCTCTACCGTGAGCTCCCGCCCGAGCCGCAGGGCCTCGAGCTCACGCGTGATCGCCTCGACCTGCGCGGTGAGCCGCGCGATCGCCGTCGAGTCTCGCTCCTGCGCGGAGGCGGTGCCCGCCCCCAACACGAGCGCCGACGAAGTCACCAGGACCCTACGCCATGACCGCTGCACGCGAATCACTCCTTGCCCGAAGTCGGATCATCCAGCAGATGGCCCCGCATGAGGCGCGAGGCGCGCCG
>JBFIUJ010000267.1:0-4407 GCA_041607595.1 Gemmatimonadales bacterium
CGGGCTCGTCGAAGGCGGCGCAGTTCTCGTGCACCTTGAGCCCGCCCGAGATATCGACCCCGTTCACCCAGACCTGGACGTCGTTGTCGATCGCCACGTCGATCTCGAGGTCCTGGACGAAGTCCGAGGGCAGGTCGATGAACTTCCTGAGCAGCAAGTCGCTCGGTGCTTCATTGCTCCCGATCGGCCAATTCGTCGCGACGGTCGGGTCGAGCGGGCAGGAGCCGCCGCTACCGAACGGCGCGGTCCCGGTCTGCCAGCCGGCGCCCTCCACGAAGCTCGGGCTCTGGAAGCCCGCCGTGTGCCCCGCCGCCCCGATCAGGAACCGGTAGCTCTGGCTCAGGCTCAGGAGATCCACCCGGCCGAAGGGACTGAAGTTCCGAGTCGTGCCACCCAGCCCGCTGGTGCCGAGCGTCGCGGCCTGGAGCATCTCCGGCAGGAAGACCGACCGGAATACCGGCGCCATCCTCCGGGTGACGCCCTTCCACCCGGCCATCGCCAACGCCGGGAAGCCGCGCGGCGCCGCGCTTGCCAGCGAGACATCCGCGTCGCTGCAGTCCAGGTTGAAGGGGACCGCCGCCAGCGGCAGGATCTCGATCCCGCTCCCCACGTTGTGCGCCACCCGCAGGTCCGCCCCCGGCGGCGCCACGAAGGGGCCGGGCTCCACGTCACAGATCCCGACGACCACGTCCTGGTTCAGCGTCACCGCCGGTGACGCGGTGTACTGGTAGTAGAGCGGGTACTGATCCAGATCGGTGTTCAGCGGCCCGAAGGTCGGCGAGAACGTGTCGGGGATCCGCACCAGCGAGATGACCGTGGTCTGGCTCACCGCGCCCGACGGTACCTGCACCCCGGCGAACTCCGTCTCGGTCACGATGTTGGTCGTGGGCGACGTGGGTGTCACCACCGCCGTCGCCGCGTCCGGCCCCAGCGCGCCGGGGGAGAGGTCGGGCGGGGTCAGCCCCACGAAGAGGTAGAGGTCGTGGACCAGCTTCAGCACCTTCTGCTGCGTCGCCGGCGACTCCCCCCCGATCAGCAGCCCGTCGTAGAAGCTCCGCAGGGTGAGATCCACCAGCTCGAACATCACCGCCCGAGCGGCCGCGGTCTCGCCGCGGATCACGGCCTGGTTGATCGCGACCAGCATTCCGATAGGCACCGGGCGGGCGGGCGGCGGATACAGCGCGCGGATCTGCTGCTCCAGGCTCGCCTTGGTCACGCCATTCGCGAAGCTCGGGCCGAAGCCGGGCGCCGAGGCGTCAGGCGCGGGCTGATCCGCACAACCGGCCAGCACCGCGGCGGCGAGCATGGACGCGAGGGCGAGACGGAGCATGGGACCTCCCGAGGGGGGAACGCGGAGCGGGCCCGTGTATCGAGCAGTCGGTGATGTAACGTGTTGCGGGGGGAAGTGCAAGAATTACACCGGAGCAAGCGACCGGCGCGCGAAGCTATAACCATATGTATTTCAACGACTTAACAGTTCCAGCGGATCCCCACCGGTGTCGCTATCGTGGGAGGAACACACCGCGATGCGGCATCGGACCAGCAGGCCCCGGGGCTAGGGGGCGCCGACCAGCTGCCGGAACCCGGGATCCTGGGAAAGGTCCCTGAACATCCATCCCGGATCGTCGGCGAAGGCGGCACGGCGGCTTGGGTTGGCCGCCAGGTAGGTCTTGAGGAGGTCGATCGCCTCGGCCTTGTCCCCCAGCATCGTGTGGACCAAGGCGCCGGTGAGGGTGAGGTCCCGCGTCGGATCCACCACCGCATCGCCCAGCGATCGCTTGACCACGCGCCGCGCGCTGTCGGCCAGGAAGACCGTTTCCCTGGTCGGAACCCGGCTCGACGCGTTCGCGAGGACCGCGGCCACTTGGAGCCGCACGTTGAGCTCCTGGTACGGACGGTCCCGCTCCGCCGTGACCGCCAGGATGCTGTCCGCGAGGACCCAGGCGCGGGCCGGGTCGGGCTCGCGCGCCTTCGTGGCCATGAGCAGGAGCTGGCACTCCAGGAACCGATAGTTGCCCGGGAACCGCTGCCCCCCCTCGTCGCACCAGCGGACCGCCGCCGGAAAGAGGCCGGCATCGAAGTTGGAGAAGAAGAGCCGGGTCATGATGACGTCGGCGTTGCTCAGGTATGCATCGGCCTCGAGGGCCCGCTGGGCGGCGATGCTGATGTCGGTGCTGGTCTTGGTTTGGTTGTAGAGGTGCGAGAGGGTGCTCCACGCCCCGGCCTGGGAGGGGGCGAGATTGGTCGCCTGCTCGAGGTCACGCTGCGCCGCCTCCAGGAGCCGTCGGGCCGCGACCGGCTCCGGCTCGAGCCCTAGGAGCCATTTCCAGTACTGCAGGTTGCCGCGGAGCTCGAGCGCGTCCGGGTTCTGCGGATTGACCCGGACCGCGCGCTCGAGATGCGCCAGCCCCTCCGCGATCGAGCGTCCGGCGGCGAGCGGGTCGTCCACCGCCAGCCGAGAGCGCCGGTAGGCCACCATGGCCCGTGCGACGATCGGCTCGGACCACCGCGAGTCCTTGGACTCCGCCAGCGCGAGCAGCGAGTCGGCCTCCTCGAACGCCCGGGCGACACCCGCCGCATCGCCGCGCGCGACCAACGCCTCGGCGTCCTTCATCCGTCGCTCGGCCCGCTGCAGGAGGGCCCAGGCATCCGGGTTTCGGGTCCCCTCCCGCAGCTCCCGCACTCGCACCTCCTCGCCCACCCGCCGGCGCAGGAAGCCGGATACCTCCCGCACCAGCGAGTCCCGGATCGTGACCACGTCGGCGGCCGGCAGGATGAAGGCGCCGCGGGTGGAGAGGTCGGCCCCGCTGCCGCCGTCGAAGAGCCGCACCGCCACGCGCACCGAGTCCCGCCCCCAGCCCTCGACGCTGCCGGAGACTATCGTGCCCGCCCGCACCGCCCGGCCCACGCTGTCCGGCGCCACCCGCACCCCGCGGTAGGGGGCCACGCCGTTCCGGGACACCACCTGGAGCGTCTGCACCGTGGAGAGCTCGCGGATCAGCCCCTCGGTGAGCCCGTCCGCCAAGTAGCCCAGCTCCTGGTTCCGGCTCTGGTCGTCGAAGTAGAGCACCGCGATGCGCCGAGGGTCGAGCCCTCCGGTGGCGCCGGCGGTCGCGAGCCCGGAGTCCGCGTCTCTCGCCAGGAAGCGCCACGCGGCGAAGCCGACGGCCAGGACCACCACCGCCGCCGCGCCGGCGATCACCGGCATGGACCAGCCCCGCCGGCGGCGGAAGCCCGGGCCCGTCCCGGTGCGCCGCATCGCCGAGGGGATGGCCCGCGACGCCGTCCACCCGCCGCTCACCCCCGATTCCGCCTGGGCCAGTACCTCGGCGAACTGTTGGACCGTCTGGAAGCGGTCGGCCGGTACCTTGGCCATGGCGACCTCGATCGCCGCATCCACCTCGTCCGGCACCGTCCGGCGCACGACCTGGATGCTGGGAACCGGCTCCAGCGAGTGGCGCGCCATGATGGACTGCGGGTTGGGCCCGTCGAAGGGCGGCTGCCCGGCCAGCATCTCGTACAGTACGCAGCCCAGGCTGTAGAGATCGCTCCGCCCGTCGATCTCGTCGCCCCCCATCGCCTGCTCGGGGCTCATGTAGTGCGGCGTCCCGAGCGACATGCCGGTGCGGGTGAGCTTCTCCCCGCCGGAGGCGGTCACCGCCCGCGCGATGCCGAAGTCCGCGACCAGCGCGTGGTCGCCCGACATCAAGATGTTCTCCGGCTTGATGTCCCGGTGGATCACGCCGTGCGAGTGCGCATGCGCCAGCGCCTCGGCCACCTCGCGCGTGATCCGGATCGCGTCGGGCACCGAGAGCTGCTTCTCCCGGTCCAGCCGGTCGCGGAGGGACTCGCCCTCGACGAACGGCATGACGTAGTAGAGGAAGCCCTCCGTCTGGCCGGAGTCGAAGAGGCCCAGGATGTTGGGATGCTGCAGCGTGGAGGCGACGTGGATCTCGCGGAGGAACCGGTCCGCCCCGACCGAAGCCGCCAGATCCGGCAGCAGGACCTTGATCGCGACCTTCCGGTCGTGCTTCAGGTCCGTGGCCAGGTAGACCGTGGCCATCCCGCCCTGGCCGATTTGGCGCTCCAGCGCGTACCGGCCCTCCAGGGCGAGCTGGAGCCGCTCTAAGGTATCGGCCATGAATTTCCGTCGATCGCGGTGCGGTGACCCCCCCGCCGGCCCAGCGGCCGGCCCTCTTATCTATATGCAAATGCGGCGCTTCGGAAGGGCCGCCCCCCCCGTCCCCGGCTCAAGGCCTCGCCCGGAACCGTCGATACTCGCTCTGTGGTGCCCACGCGATCGCCTGCCCCGGATGATCGCCCCTTCGAGCCATGAGGCCTACGATGCCCAACGCGATCCGTCCCACCCTGGTGGCCGGCCTGGCCACCCTGCTGCTCGCCGGCTGC
>JBFIUJ010000268.1:0-4397 GCA_041607595.1 Gemmatimonadales bacterium
CTACTACGAGAAGTTCTACTTCACCCCCGGCGATCTCGGGTTCCTTGCCTGGGACACCCGCCGGGGACGGCTCGGGACCCTCGTGTGCTGGGACCAGTGGTACCCCGAGGGCGCGCGCCTCACGGCCCTGCGCGGCGCCCAGATCCTCTTCTACCCCACCGCGATCGGCTGGCATCCGGCCGAGAAGGCGAAATACGGCGCCTCCCAGCAGGAGGCGTGGGAGACGGTCCAGCGCGCCCACGCCGTGACCAACGGGGTCTACGTGGTGGCCGTGAATCGGGTGGGCCACGAGGGCGATCCGGCCGGCGGCATCGAGTTCTGGGGCGGGAGCTTCGTCGCCGATCCGTACGGCACCGTGCTCGCGCGCGCGGGGGCGGGAGAGGAGGTGCTGGTGGTGCCGTGCGACCTCGGGCTGGTCAACGAGGCGCGGACCCATTGGCCGTTCCTCCGGGACCGGCGCATCGACGCCTACGCGGACCTGACCCAGCGGTATCTCGACGGATGACCGCCCCCTCGGCCGGCACCCCGGCCGCGCTGGGCTACCGGATGCCGCCGGAGTGGGCCCCGCACCGCGGCACCTGGCTGAGCTGGCCCCACCGCGAATCCTCCTGGCCAGACAAGTTCGCCCCGGTGCCGGGCGTGTTCGCCCACCTCGTCGCCGCGCTCGCCCCCCACGAGGAGGTCCACATCAACGTGGCGGACGCCGACATGGCGGCCGGGGTCCGGGCACTGCTCGAGCCGCTGGGCGTGCCCTCCGACCGGGTCTTCTTCCACTACCATCCGACCAACGACGCCTGGTGCCGCGATCACGGCCCGATCTACCTCCAGCGGGCGCGGGACGGACGGACGGAGGAGGCGATCGTGGACTGGGGGTACAACGCCTGGGGCGGCAAGTACCCGCCCTTCGACTTGGACGACGTGATCCCGAGCCGGATCGCGGCGGAGCTGGGGCTGCCCGTCTTCCATCCCGGCATCGTGATGGAGGGCGGCGCCCTGGACGTGAACGGGCGGGGCACGCTCCTCACCACCGAGTCGTGCCTGCTCAATCCCAACCGGAACCCGGAGCTCTCCCGCGAGGCGATCGAGCAGCATCTGCGGGACTTCCTCGGGGTGACCCACATCCTCTGGCTGGGCGAGGGAATCGTGGGGGACGACACCGACGGCCACGTGGACGACCTGAGCCGGTTCGTGGACCCGCGCACGGTCGTGACCGTCGTGGAGGAGGATCCCCGCGACGAGAACTACGCCCCGCTCCAGGAGAACCTCGCCCGGCTGCGGGAGATGCGGGACCAGGACGGCCAGCCGCTCGAGGTGGTCCCCCTCCCGATGCCCCCCGCCCTCCACCAGGACGACCAGCGCCTCCCCGCGAGCTACGCCAACTTCTATATCGCCAACGGGGTGGTCCTGCTCCCCGCCTACCATCCCCCGACCGACGAGGCGGCCCGGCAGATCCTCCAGGGCCTCTTCCCCGACCGCCGGGTGCTGGCGATCGATTCGACCGACCTGGTCTGGGGCCTCGGCAGCTTCCACTGCGTCACGCAGCAGTGGCCCGCGTTGGGATGAGCCCCTTCAGCCGCTCGTCCTGAGGGCGGCGCCGCGCGTCTCCTCCAGCGCGGTCACCAGCGCGGCGATGTCGTCGGCGTCGTTGTAGACGTGGGGCGCGACCCGCAGCGCCTCCCCCCGGACGGACACCGCGATCCGTTTCGCCGACAGGGCGGCGGCGAGCGCCTCGGGGTCCTGCCCGCGCGGGAGCCGGAGCCCGACCAGGTGCGGCGCCCGCCCCGTCGCCTCCTCGACGCCGTATCCCAGGGCCTCCGCCCGATCCAGCAGCTGGGCGGTCAGGGCACCGCAGGCCTCGGCGATGTTCTCCACACCCCACGCCAGCAGCTGGTCCAGCGCGGCGACCAGCATCGGCATCAGGATGAAGTTGCTCGCCTCCCCCATGTCGAAGCGCGCCGCCCCCGGCCGGTACCCATCGCGATACTCGACCAAGCCCCGGAAGTCCTCGCTGTCCGGCCGAGCCAGCCAGGTCTCCTCGAGCGGCGTGCCGCCGTCGTACCGAGGGCCGAAGTAGGCCAGGCCGATCGCGTAGGGGCCGAGGAGCCACTTGTAGGCCGCGCACACCAAGGCGTCCGGCTGCAGGCGGCTGACATCGAACGGCATCGCGCCCACCGACTGCGTCCCGTCCACCACGAGCGCCGCTCCGACCCCGCGGCAGCGCGCCCCGATCGCCTCCAGATCGAACCGCGATCCGTCGGTCCAGTGGATCTGGCCCAGCGCGACCGCGGCGGTGCGATCGTCGATCGCGTCGAGCAGCCGGGCGTTCCACCCGGCCGCGCGCCCGGGCCCGGTGGGCGCCGCGACGATCCGGAGCTCCGCCTCGGCCGCGCGGGCCGCCCGGCGCCAGGCATACCAGTTGGAGGGAAATTGCCCGGCGGTCACCACGACGTTCTGCCCCCGGGTCAGGAGGGTGTTTCGGACCGCCGCGGCGATGCCGTAGGAAACCGAGGGGATGACCGCGATGCGGGCGGGATCCGCCCCCACCAGCCGCCCGAACCGCTGGCGGGCCCGCGCCACGTCGGTGAAGAAGTCCTCGGCCGCGATGCTGGTGGGATCGCGCTTGCGACGCAGTCCGGCCAGCCCGGCCTCCTCCACCGGGCGGGCCAACGGGGACATGTAGGCGCAGTTGAGGTAGTGCAGGCCGTCGGGCAAACGGAAGAGGTGTCGCTGGCAGGGGAGCATCGGCCTCAGTCCAGTCGCATCCGGCGGACCAGCGCCTCGAAGCGCGGGTGTCCCCGGAGGGGATCGAGCAGCGGCTCGACCCGCAGGTAGGCGAGCCACCCACGCCGCTCGGCGTAGGCGCGCTCGAGCCAGTCCAGCGCGAGGTCCGACTCACCCAGCTGCAGGTGCAGCCCGACGAAGTTCACGGGCGACACGTAGGTCTGTTCCGAGGCGGCGTGGAGCTCCTCCATGATCGCCCGCGCCTTCTCCGGCCGCCCCTCGCGCAGCGCGAGGTGACCGAGCGCGGCCCGGGCGCGGGCGGTCTCCGTCCCGCTCCGGATCGCTTCGCGCAGCGCCGCCTCCGCCTCGCCGTAGCGGCCGAGCTGGGTGCAGGAGAGCCCGAGCACGAGCAGGCTCTCCTCCGCCATCGGGTCCAGGGCCAGCGAGCGCCGCAGGTGATCCACCGAGGTCTCGTACTGCCGGGCGTAGTAGTGGAGCCACGCGAGACTCCGGCGCGCCGCGGCCGAGCCTGGGTTCACGGAGACCCCCACCCGCCCCTCGGCCAGGGACTCCTCCGTGCGGCCCAGGGCCATGAGCAGCCAGGCGTACCACTGGTGGGCCTCCCCGTAGCGCGGATCGATCGCGATGGCCCGCTGGAACTCCTTCGCGGCTTCTTCCCAGTTCCAGTCGTAGATGAAGGTGACCCACGCCAGGGAGGTATGGGCCTCCGCCAGGCCGTCGTCCAAGGCCAGCGCGCGCCGGGCCTCGGCCTTGGCCCGCTCCATCCCCTCGTGCACCGGCGCTCCCCGGTAGTCCTGCGACATCGCGTGGGCGTCGGCGAGGCCGGTGTGGGCCAGGGCGAAGCCGGGATCCTCCGCGATGGCCGCCTCGAAGCAGCGCACCGCTTCCTGGATATCGGCCTGGGTCCTCCGGTTCCAGTAGAACCGGCCCTTGAGATACAGCTGATAGGCCGTCGCGCTCTCGGTGTAGCGCCGAGGCACGGGGTCGCGGACGTCGGCCAGGAGGGTCGCGCGCAGGGTGGCGACGATCGTCTGGGCGATCTCCTCCTGCAGCACCAGCACGTCGTCGATCTGGCGGTCGTACCGCTCCGACCAGAGCGTCCGCCCGTCGCGCGTGCTGGTCAGCTGGGCCGTGAGCCGGAGCCGGCGTCCGGCCGTCCGGACGGTCCCCTCCAGCACCGTGGTGACGCCGAGGTGCTCCCCGACCTCCCGGACGTCGAGCGGGCGCCCCTTGAGCGCGAAGACCGAGGTGCGGGATGCCACCCGCAGCCCGTCCACTCGGGCCAGGGAGGTGATGAGCTCGTCGGTGATGCCATCGCTCAGGTACTCGGTGCCCGGATCGGGACTCGCGTTCACCAGGGGGAGCACGGCGATGGCACCGGCCTCCGGCGCCGGGGGGGCTGCGACGGCAGGCGGCTCGTTGGCGACGAGGGCGGCGGCGAAATCGGACACGGTGGGGAACCGCTGAGCGGGGTCCTTGGCGAGCGCGCGCTCCACGGCCGCGGCGATCCCTCCGGGCACGTTGGCCCGTCGGGTGCGAAGGGGGGCCGGCGGCTCGATCGCGTGCTTGGCCATGACGGCCCGCGCGTTGGGGCCTTCGAACGGCGGGCTCCCGGCCAGCAGCTCGTACAGCACGCAGGCGAGCCCGTACTGGTC
>JBFIUJ010000269.1:0-4354 GCA_041607595.1 Gemmatimonadales bacterium
ACGGTCTTGGCCTACCAGTACGGCGCGGGCCTCTGCGAGGTGCTCACGCCGACTAACGGGGCCCTCATGGCGATGCTCGCCGCGGCCGGGGTTCGCTACGAGCACTGGATCCGGTTCGCCCTGCCCCTCTTCCTGATCCTCTTCGCCCTGGCCGCCGCCGCGCTCGCCACCGCCATCGCACTCGGGCTCCGGTGAGCCGACCGTCAACCGTCCCGACAGTGCCGTGTAGTTGTACCCCACCGACGACAGCCGTCTCGGCGATGCACGCCGGGGCGCCTGAAACGTCTCTCCAGGAGGGGGGCGCGGGAGACGCGGTCTGGCGGGCGAGGGGACAGAATCGGGCAGCCAACCCAATGTATTGCCTTATATTGGGTTAGATGGGCTGGGGCAGGCCTGGGGCCGTCCGGTGCAACCATTCGGACGTGCCGTGCGTTGTAGAAGTGGCACCAGAGTTGCCCGGTATGATGAAGAACCGGTGTGTGTTGAGTCCAGCCCGAGCTGTTGGAGGGCGCCATGAGCGAGCTGACGATCCGCGAGATGGAGCAGGGCGAGGAGTTCGCGTCCTGGTTCTCGGACGTGATCCACAGTGAGGAGGAGGCCACCGGTGCGGGGGTCGAGCTGGAGGACCGCTACCTGGTCCTGACCAACGAGATCGGCGACTGGGTGGGCGGCCTTCGGTTCACGCTCCGGGGGGGCGTGGCCCACTTGCTCGAGTTGGCGGTCCTGCCCTCCGAGCGCCACCGCGGCCATGCCCACCGGCTCCTCGGCGCCTTCGAGGATCGGGCGGACTCCTACGGGGCCCACCTGGTCGAGTTCTGGACCGACGACCTGCGCTCCGAGGCGCTGCTCGCCGCCTTCGGGTGGCGCCGGGTCCTGGAGCGGCCGGCGTACATCGGCGGGCGCACCTGGTACCTGCTGGAGAAGGCGCTGGCCTCGGTGGAGGACTAGCCCGGAGACGGGGCGTCTTGCGGCCGGGCCCGTTCCAAGACACATATTGGATGCCCTGGTGAGCGGCGCGCGCGGTTGGGGCGCGCCGCTCCTCGTTCCCTGCAGCTGATACGAGGTCGCGCGGTGCGTCCAACACTCTGGAGCATCGGCCTCGCGGGAGCGACCCTCCTTGCGGTCCTGGCCTGTCGGGATCGTCCCGCCACCCAGAGCCGTCAGGATGCGGCCGCCGACGCCGAGGTCCCTGCCGAGATCGACTCCGACGCCCAGTTGTTGAGCCGGGAACTCTTCGACATCGTGGACCGCACGATGAGCTATGCCAGCTCCCATCAGAACCGTCTGCCGTCCTCCCTGCACACCCTCGGCATCGACAGCCTGACCGCGATCACCGCCCGGTCGCTCACCCTCAGCGGCAAGACGCCGCTGGTCACGGTCGTGTTTCGTCGGCCGGGCGGCCGCTCGGTCACCAGCTGCCGGGCGACCGACGAGATCCTGGAAGAATCGATGATGCGCGGGGGGCAGTTCACGGTGACGTGCACCCTCCCCACCGGCGAGGGTCGGCCCTTTCGCGTGATCCGCCGCGGCGGGCGGCTGTAGGCTCGACGCCGGCCTCCGTGGCCCCCACCATCCTCCAGGCCATCCGCCTCGCCGTGGCCGCCGCGTTCGGCCTCGCGGTGGCGATCGCGGCCACGCACTGGGCCGTCCGCCGCGGGCACCTCCAGGCCTTCGGCCCCTGGCCCCGGCTGGTGCGCCGGCTCTCGGACCCTCTGCTTGACCCCATCGAGCGCCGACTGCTGCGAAGCGGCGGCAATCCCCAGGACGCCCCGCTGTGGCTCGTGGGGCTCGTGGTGGTGGGCGGCCTGATCCTGGTGACCGCGGCGGAGTGGGTCGGCCCCGCGGTCGGTCGGATGCGCCTCGCCGCGTCGTCGGGGCCGCGTGGTTTGGCCGCCCTGGCCGTGGGGGTGGTCTTCACCGTGTTGAGCGTCGCCTTGATCGTGCGTGTCGTCGGCTCCTGGTTCGGGCTCACCCGCTATCGAGCCGGCATGGGGATCGTGTACCGCCTCACCGACTGGATGGTGGAGCCCATCCGGCGCGTGCTGCCCCCGGCCGGCATCTTCGATTTCAGTCCGATGGTGGCCTGGCTGTTGCTCATCGTGGTGCGCGCCATCGTCATGTCGCTCCTCCGGTGAGCCCGGTGGAGCCCGCCGCGGGCGGCGTGCGCCTGCGGGTGCTGGTGCAGCCCCGCGCAGGGCGGAGCGAGCTGGCCGGGATCCACGGAGATCGCCTGCGGGTGCGGTTGGGGGCCCCGCCGGTGGACGGAGCCGCCAACGACGAGCTGTGTCGCCTCCTCGCCGGGCTGCTCGACGTAGCGCGAGGCCGGGTCGTCATCCAATCCGGCGCCCGGGGACGGCGCAAGACCGTGCTGGTAGAGGGGATGACCCCTGCCCAGGCGATCCGCGCCTTGCGGCTTCCCCCCTGAGTGGGGTTTGCCTCCGCCGGACAGCGGGTTATGCTTGTAGTACAATCGCACTCGTGGTGATTTGCGCTGCTTGCGACCACGTTAAACAATCGCTAAAAGGCCCGCCCCGGAGCCGTTTTAGCTCTGGGGCTCGTGCATCGGAGTCGACCGTGTCTTCCACTCATCAGACCAGTACCCGCCGGGACGCCCGCCTCGCCCGCCTCCCCCGCGAGCTCGAGCGGCGGATCCTGCTGCTCGACGGGGCCATGGGCACGATGATCCAGACCCACCGGTTGGGGGAGGCCGACTACCGGGGGACCCGCTTCGCCGATCACCCCCGGGATCTCCAGGGCAACAACGACCTCCTCTGCCTCACCCAGCCCGCCATCATCGCGGGCATTCACGCGGCCTATCTGGAGGCCGGCGCGGACATCCTGGAGACCAACTCGTTCAACGCCACCGCCGTCTCGCTCGCGGACTACGGCCTCGAGCCGCTGGTCTACGAGCTGAACCGGGCGAGCGCCCGGCTGGCCCGGGCCGAGGCCGACCGGTTCGAGACGCCCGAGCGGCCGCGGTACGTGGCCGGCGTGCTGGGACCGACCAACCGCACGGCGTCGATCTCCCCCGACGTCTCGGATCCGGGCTTCCGGAACGTCACCTTCGATGAGCTGGCGGCCACCTATGGCGACGCGGTGCGCGGGCTCGTGGACGGCGGCGCCGACCTGCTGCTGGTGGAGACGATCTTCGACACGCTGAACGCGAAGGCGGCGATCTTCGCGATCGAGACGTTCGTCGCCGAGACCGGCCTGCGGCTCCCGGTGATGATCTCCGGCACGATTACCGACGCCAGCGGGCGTACGCTGTCGGGCCAGACGCCGGAAGCCTTCTGGTACTCGGTGGCCCACGCGCGGCCGCTGAGCGTGGGGCTCAACTGTGCGCTGGGCGCCCAGGCCCTCCGGCCCCACGTGCAGGCCCTCTCGCGGGTGGCCCCCACCCTCGTCAGCGCGCATCCCAACGCCGGCCTGCCCAACGAGCTCGGCGAGTACGACGAGACCCCCGCGGCCATGGCGTCCGTCCTCGGGGAGTTCGCCCGGAGCGGATTGATCAACATCGTGGGCGGCTGCTGCGGCACGACGCCGGCGCACATCGCCGCGATCGCGGACGCGGTGGCGGGCGTGGCCCCGCGCCGGCCGCCGGACGTCCCCCACCGCTGCCGATTGAGCGGCCTCGAGCCACTGGTGGTGGGCCCGGAGACGCTGTTCGTCAACGTGGGCGAGCGCACCAACGTCACCGGATCCAAGCGGTTCGCCCGGCTGATCCTCGAGGGGGACTTCGAGGCGGGCCTCGCGGTGGCCCGGCAGCAGGTGGAGTCAGGCGCCCAGGTGCTAGACGTGAACATGGACGAGGCGATGCTCGATTCCGCCGCCGCCATGGAGCGCTTCCTCCGCCTGCTGGCCGCCGAGCCCGACGTCAGCCGGGTGCCGATCATGATCGACTCGTCCAAGTGGAGCGTGATCGAGGCGGGGCTCAAGTGCGTCCAGGGCAAGTCCGTGGTCAACTCCCTCAGCCTGCAGGAGGGCGAGGCCGCCTTCGTGGAGCAGGCCCGGCTGGTCCGGCGCTACGGGGCCGCGGTGATCGTGATGGCCTTCGACGAGCAGGGGCAGGCCGACACCTTCGAACGCCGCAGCGCCATCTGCACCCGCGCCTACCGCATCCTGGTCGACCGGCTCGGATTTCCACCGCAGGAGTGGGAGTCGATGTTCGCGATGGCGCAGCACTACGGCATTCCGACCCGGTTACTGGACTGGAGCGAGTCCGCCTACGTCGCGGCCTACTTCGCCGCGAGCGAGGCCGCGAAGGGGCTCCACGAGAATCCCAGACTGCATCGGCGGCGCCTGCGAGTCTGGGCCTCGAACCTGGGACGCATGGGAGATCCGGACGGCTCGAAGC
>JBFIUJ010000270.1:0-4350 GCA_041607595.1 Gemmatimonadales bacterium
CATCCGTGCGCCCCTGCCGACCGACGGCTCCTACGCCTTCCACCGGCTCTGGGTGGATGCCCGACGCTACACCCGCCTCACACCGGGGACCCAGGTCAACTTCCGTCTGGTGGGCGGCGGGTGGGTCTCCGGAGATCCGCTGCCGGTCCAGCGGCGCCTGGCCTTGGGCGGGCCCGACCTCCTCCCCGGATACGGATTCCGGGCGACCACCTGCTCGGGCGCGCTGGACCCGGATCCCACCGACGCCGGGCTCTGCGATCGCCTGATCGCGGCGCAGCTCGAGTTCCGGAGCCGGCTCCGCCTGGGCTGGAGCCTCGGCCTGCGGGACCGAGAGCTGGACCGGCTCATCAACGTCGAGGAAGCCGACCTGGTCGTCTTCGCGGATGCGGGCGACGCGTGGCTCGCCGGGGACGGGCCCGGCCGAGTGCCCACGAATCGAATCCCCGTGCTGGAGGAGTGGAAGGCCGACGTCGGGGTGGGCCTGGATCTCGGCGGAGCGGGCGTCTACTTGGCGAAGGCCCTCACCGACGGCCAGCCGGTCCGAGTCGTCCTGCGGCTGCAGCGACGGTTTTGATGCGGCGGGCGATGCTCGTCGCGCTCGGGGTCGCCCTTCCCCTCGCGGCCCTCGCGGCGCAGGAGAGCGATCGGGCCCAGCTCGTGGTGCAGACCGTGGCGGACCCGGCGGGCGGGGGACGGGTCCTCCCCGAAGTGCGGGTCCTCGGCCTCCTGGCGGACGGGCGCTGGATCTCCACCCTGCGCTCCGGCTTTCCCCTGCGCCTCCATTTCCGGCTCGAGCTCTGGCGGGAGCGGGGCGGGTGGTTCGACGCCTTCGAGCGCCAGGTGGAATGGGACGTCGTGGTCCGGCGGGAGCCGCTGCTGGATCAATACACGGTGAGCACCCTGCTCTTCGGGCGGAACCGGGAGCGGCGTTACGCCTCGCTCGAGGCGCTCACCGGCGCCCTCGGTGTCCGCTACCGGATCAACCTCTTCCCGGCCGAGCCCGGGGAGTACTACTACACGGTGAGCCTCCGGGTCTCGACCCTGTCGGACTCCGACCTCGAGGCGCTGGAGCGATTCCTTCGAGGCGATCTCGGGCCCGCCGCGGGAGGCGAGGAGCGGGTGGGCGACGCCCTGGGCCGCGGGGCCAAACGCCTGCTCCTCCGGGTGGCCGGACTGCCGACGCTGCGGCTCGAGACGCGATCCCCGCGGTTCCAAGTGGGCCAGTGAGCGCCCGCGGCTAGACCGTCTCCAGCCCCCCCAGGGCGAGGAGCGCGTCCTCCCCGTAGAACATCCGGATGTACTTGGTTTGGATGTCGGAGAGCCGGCGGACGGCCCACGACAGGTGCACGAAGTGGGGCTCCTGCGGCTGCACGTGGGGGTGCATCCCACACTCCTCGGGGAGGTGGTTGCCCTTGCGCGTGTTGCAGGAGCTGCACGCGGTCACCACGTTGGTCCAGTCGTTCGTCCCGCCCCGAGAGATCGGGACCAGGTGATCGCGGGTCAGGCACTCCCGGTGCCGCAGATCGGATGTCCGCCGGTGGCAGTACTGGCACCGGTAGTCGTCGCGGGCAAAGAGGAAGGTGTTGGTGACTTGGCGGCGGAAGCGGCGGGGCACGTGCACGAACTTCACCAGGCGGATGATCGCCGGTTTGGGAAGGGTGAGGCGCTCGCTGCGCATCACGTCCCCCCCGTCCGCCTCGACGATTTCGGCCTTCCCGTCGATGACGAGCCGGAGAGCCCGCCGGACCGGAACCAAGGTCAGCGGCTCGAAGGACGCATTCAACGCGAGACAGCGCACCGTCAGCTCTCCTCCACAGTCGGTTTCGGGGGGCGCCGATCCGCCTCCCGCCCCACCCCTGCGAGACGCTCCGCCCCCAGCCGCCATCGCACGGACGGGGAGCGCCCACTCAATCGTAACGGCGGCCCGGGGGGCCAGCAAGCGGGCCCACCCGAGCGGAATCAGACCCGGATCCGGGCATCGTCAGTCGGCCGCCCCGCCTTCCTCGCGCCGGTAGACCGGCTCCCCCGCCAGCAGGGTGAGGCGCACGTCCGCCGGCGTGGCCTGCAGCACCGACTCGAGGACATCTGCCGGCCCCCTCGGCCGGGTCTCCGGAAGCGCGAATGCCGTGACGTCCCCCCACCCGCCCGGGACGAGGCATCCCACCTCCCCATCCAGCCCCAGCGCCGACGCCGCTCCCGTGGTGCAGAGGGCGAGGGCGGCCTCCGCGTCCAGGCCGGCCAGGGTCCGGGCGGCACGGGCCTCGGCGAGGAGGTCCAGCGGAGCGATGCTCGCGACCGAGTCGGTCCCCACCCCGACCCGCAGCCCCGAGGTGAGCAGGGCAGACAGATCGGCATCGCCATGGCCGTGCCGGCGGTTGGACCGTGGACAGTGGGCGACGCCCACCCCTCGAGCGGCCAGCGTCCGCAGGTCCTCGTCGGTGGCGCGCACCAGGTGGATGCCGAGGGTCCGCGGGCCCAACACGCCGTGCTGGTCGAGCCAACGCACCGGGCTCCGTCCCGGGAGGGGGGGCAGCGGGATCCCCCGCCGGCGCCACGCCTCGGCGAAGGCGCCCCCAGCCTCACCCAGGAGGGCGGATTCGTCGGCGGACTCCGCCAGGTGCACCGCGATCGGGAGGCCGACCTCGTCGGCCCACCGCGCCACCGCCTGGTAGAGCGGGGCACTCACGGTGTAGGGGGCGTGGGGAGATAGACCCAGTCGGACGCGGCTCGAGGCGAGCGGGCGCGCGGCCTCCACCCGACGCTGCAGGCCGTCGAGCGCCTCGCGGCATTGCGCCGGGTGCGGGCCGAAGACTTCCAAGTAGACGATCCCGCTTCCCCCGCGCTCGGCCAGCGCCCGGACCGACGCGCCGGAGTCCCCCGTGTCGGCCACGGTGGTGATGCCCGCGGCATGGCAGTCGGCCAGCCCGCGCCGGGCCGCGGCGAGGAACTCCTCGGGCGACCGCTCCTCCTTCAGCGTTCGCAGGCGCCGGATCCAGGTGGGAAAGGCGGTCTCCGGCACTAGGCCATCGAAGCCGGTGAGCTCGAGATGGGTGTGGGTGTTGACCAGTCCGGGGAGGATGGCGGCGCCGGGGAGCGTCTCGGTGGGGACGCCTGGGGGCCGGGGCACGGCGTCCTCGGGCCCTGCAGCCACGAGGCGCCCGTCCGACCCGACCAGCACCGCGCCGCCGGGCACCGGCGGACCGGCCATGGTGACGAGCCAATCCGCGGCGATCCTGCGGGGAGGCACGGGTCCTAGGGGACGATGGCGCCCCCGGACGGGACGCCCGAGCCGCCAATCTTGAGGGGCAGGTGCACCGGGCAGAACTCCACCGGCTCGGTGCCGGGGAGGAACGACTCGACCACGTGCACCTGGCGGGGGCAGAACGGCGTGGCCTTCCGCCCCGTGGTGCGATCGATCTCGAGGAAGGTGAGCCCCGAGGGACGGGTCCAGGCCTGGGGCACGGTCCGACGGTCGTAGACCTCCTGCATCATCTGCCGCCAGGCCGGGGCCACGAGCCGTCCGCCCTGCGCATTGGCCATGATCTTCTGCGGCTGGTCCAGCCCGAGCCACATGCCCGTGACCAGGTCCGGGGTGAAGCCGACGAACCAGACGTCGAAGCCGTCGTTGGTGGTGCCGGTCTTGCCGCCGGCCGGCACGGCGAAGCCCTGGGAGCCGATGGCGCCGTACCCGGTTCCGTGTCGGATCACGTCGCGCAGGCCGTCGGTCATGAGCCAGGCATGGGCCGGGGACATCACTTCCTCGAGCCGCGGCTTGTTCTCGAGCAGGATGTTGCCTTGGCGATCCTCCACCCGCGTGACCGCGATCGGGATCGCCCGGCTGCCCAGGTTGGCGAAGGCCGTATAGGCCGCGATCAGGTTGATCGGATAGACCTCCGCCGACCCGATGAAGATCGAGGGGACCGGGGGGATCGGCGTGGTGATGCCGAACTTCGCCGCCTCGCTGATCACCGCCTGCTCGCCCACCTCCTCCATCCCGAGCTTGATCGCCACGATGTTGACCGACTTGTAGAGCGCCTGCCGGAGCGTGAGGGCGCCGTCGAACCCCAGATCGTAGTTCTGCGGCTGCCAGTCCGGCTGGCCGCCGGGCATCGGCACCGCGATCGGCTCGTCCATCATCACGTAGGAGAGCGGGATCCCCGCGCGGATCGCGGCCGAGTACACCAGCGGCTTGAACGTGGAGCCCGGCTGCCGCAGCGCCTGGGTGGCGCGGTTGAATTTGCTGTCGGCAAAGTCCCGACCGCCCACCAGGGCGCGGATGTAGCCCGTCTGGTTCTCGATGGTGACCGCCAGCCCCTGCAGGTACGGGGTTCGGACCAGGTCCGCGTCGTC
>JBFIUJ010000271.1:0-4340 GCA_041607595.1 Gemmatimonadales bacterium
CCGAAGGCCATCGCTCGAAGGCGCCGCCGCTCCCGCCGGGACCGCTCCCCGGTGCCGGTGGCCGACTGGGCCAGGGCCTCGGCGAACTCCGTCATCGACGAGTATCGCTTGGAAGGATCGCCGCTGAGGGCGCGGACGACCGCCTCGTCCACGTCGTCGGGGACCGCGCGGTCCGCGGTGCGGAGCCGGGGGCGCGGCCCGGTGATGCTCTGGGTCAGAACCGCCTGTACCGTGGGCCCGCTGAAGGGCTGCCGTCCGGCGATCATCTCGTAGAGCACGCAGGCCAGGCTGTACTGGTCGGTGCGCCCGTCCACCTCGCTCGCCGTCGCCTGCTCGGGGCTCATGTAGGCCGGCGTGCCGATGGCCAGGCCCACTCCGGTGAGCTGCTGGCCCCCGCCGGCCGCGTCGATCGCCCGGGCAATGCCGAAGTCGGCCACGACCGCGTGCCCGCCGGTCAGCATGATGTTCTCCGGCTTGACGTCGCGGTGGACGATGCCGCGCTCGTGCGCGTACACCAGGGCGCTCGCGACCTCGCGGGCGATGGTGACGGCTTCCGAGTGCGGGATCTTCCCCTCGCGCCGCAGCCGATCGCGCAGGGACTCGCCCTCGATGAACGGCATGACGTAGTAGAGCGCCCCGCCGGCCGCACCGGAGTCGTACAGCGGCACGATGTGGGGGTGCTGGAGCCGGGCGGCCATCTCGATCTCGCGCAGAAACCTGTCGGAGCCGATCGTGGCCGCCAGCTCGGGGCGGAGGACCTTGATCGCCACCGGGCGGCCGTGCTTCAGGTCCTGGGCGAGGTAGACCGTGGCCATGCCGCCCTCACCCACCTGCCGCTCCACGGCGTAGCGCTCGCGAAGGGCGTTCGTCAGGCGCTCGAGGGCATCGCTCATGGCGGATCCGGGAATCGGAGGGCTGTCGGTAGGCTGAACGTATTGTAGGGACGGCCTACCGGCAACGTAAGGCCGCGCTCAGCGCCAGGTCTCGAAGAAGCCGAGGCCGCTGTCCGAGACCTCCCGCCCGGCCACGCGTCCGGACAGGATGAACCGCCCACGCATCTGCACGAACCGCCGCCCACCGGCGAGGGTGGTCGTCGAGCGATCGACCACCTCCACCGCGAGCCGGACCCGGTCCTCGCCCTGCCGCGCCAGGAGCGCCAGCCGCCTCGGCGGATTCCCCTCCGCTTCGACGTGGTCGAACCTGAGCACCTGCAGGATGCCCAGCGAGTCGGCGAGGGCGAGGAAGAAGGGAGCCTCGACCCCGCCGCCCACCGGGCCGCGGACCCCGCCGTACAGGAGAGAGAGCCGCCCCCCGCCAGCCGCCCCCCACTCCCAGGTCACGTCACGCCACACCCCCCAGTTGTGGTCGTGATACGCGGCAGCGTCTTGCACGGTGGTGCAGATCCCGCGGTCGCACAGTCGCCCATCGGCCTTTCCCCGCAGGACCGGCACCACGTAGCCGGAGCGGAAGCCCTCCTCCGACAGCTCCACCGCGGGGAAGTAGCGCTCCGCCTCGGGCCGAATGGTCAGGTCGACGGCGATCCGCTCGTCCCGGATGCGCACGGTGTAGGTCCCGTCCCGCTGGCGGACCGCGCTCCTCCCCATGCGCACGTCCGCTCGGGTCGTGTCGAACGCCACGTCGGACCTGTGAACCGGGATGTCGCGGCTGGTCACGACGCCGTCCGGCCGGCGGTGGGTGGCCAGGATCCGGCCGCCCCAGTCGGACCAGCCGACGGCGCCGACGACCATGAAGGTCAGGTGCCACCACTCGCCCGGGCCCGTGACGACGTTGAAGTAATGCCACTCGGCCCAGGTCGAGTCCGGCTCCGTCGGCCGGTGAAACCGATCCAGCTCGTCATAGAGCTGCTGGGGCGTGGGCGCGATCCAGCGCACGTCGGCCGGCGCATCCTCCCACGCTCCGGCCAGGAGCGCGGGAGCCGATCCCGCGGCCCGCGTCCGGCTCGGAATGTCGCCCGTGGCCCGCACCGGCACCGTGCGCCCGCCGCTCTCGAGGTAGAGCAGCTTGCCGGTGATCTCGGGCGACACGGCGCGGACCAGGTCACGGTGCCGTGGCCCCCCGATGGCCTGGCGGGCGACGAACCGGGCGCGGTCGATGGCGAAGAACATCCCGCTGACGCCCCCGGTCCGCATGGTCTCGATGTCGATCCCCTCGGGGAGCACGGTCACTTCGCCGCCCCCCACCAGGGCCACGTCGCGCGATTGGACGAGCATGGCCTCGCCGACCGACAGCAGCACGATCATGACGCCGACGCCGAGCCCGTACCCGAGGAGCAGGACGGCGGCCCGGCGCTTCCGCACCATGAAGTGACGGAGCGCCAAGACCGTCAGCACGCAGCCTCCCTGACCCGATCGTCCACCATCCGCCCGTCGAGCAGGTGGATCACGCGGTCCGCCTCCTGGGCCAGTCGCTCGTCGTGGGTCACCACCACGAGGGTCACGCCGGTGGCGTTGATCTCACGGAAGAGGCGGAGGACCTCGAGGCCGGTCGCCGCATCGAGCTCGCCGGTGGGCTCGTCCGCCAGCAGCACCGCGGGCCGGTTGGCCAGGGCCCGGGCGACCGCGACCCGCTGCATCTCGCCGCCGGAGAGCTGGGTGGCCCGGTGCCGCTCCCGCCCCTCCAGCCCCACCGAGGCCAGGAGCTCCCGCGCGCGGCGCCGCCGCTCCGGCCGGGCGACCCCCGCTTCGACCAGCGGCAGCTCCACGTTCTCGGCGGCCGTCAGCACCGGCAGCAGGTGGAAGCGCTGGAACACGAAGCCCACGGTGGTGAGGCGGAGGCGGGTGAGCGCGCGGTCGCTCAACCGGTCGAGGCGCGTCCCGGCGACCTCCACGGTTCCGCGCGTGGGCACGTCGATGCCGCCCAGCAGGTGCAGCAGGGTGGACTTGCCGCAGCCGGACGGCCCGACCACCGCGACGTATTGGCCGGCCGCCACGTCCAGCGACACCCCGCGGAGGGCATGCACCGTCTCCCCCTTCATGGGATAGTCCTTGCACAGGTCCCGTGCGCGGAGCACGGTCATACCGCCTCCTCCCGGAGCGTCGCGGCGATCGGCGCCGACGCGGCGCTCAAGGCGGGAACGACGCCCGCGACCGACCCGGCCAGCAGGAGGAGGAGCGCGGCGGTGGCGATGGGGCCGGCGCGGGGGACGAAGAACGAGATCGCGGCGGGCAGTCCCGGAAACGAGGTGAGGATCGCATCGAGGTAGCGGGCCGTCGCCAGGCCCAGGGCGGTGCCGAGCGCCCCTCCGGCCAGGGTCAGGGCGAGCCCTTCGCCCAGCACCTGGAGGACGATGGCGGAGCGCCGTACCCCGATCGCCCGCAGCGTGGCGATCTCCGCCAGGCGCTCGTGCACGGTGATGGTGAGCAGGGTGCCGACCAGCAACACGGTCACCACCAGGCTGATCGTGCCGAGTATGAAGGCCACTTGCCGGAAGTACACCAGGCGGGCCCTGAATCCGCTCACCAGGTCGGCCACGCTGTTGATCGAGACGGCGGGGTGGCGGGCGCGGAGCCGGGCCACGACGGGCTCCACCGGCGCGTCCGCGTGCAGCCGCACGAGCACGGCCGACACCATGTCGCTCGCCGGCGGGCGGACCAGGTCCTGCATCACGCCGAGCGGCAGGCCCACCGAGGGCTGACCCCGGTAGTCGTAGAGCCAGCCCACGCCCCCCCGTACCACGAGCCGCCGGGCCCGGCCTCGCTCGGCCACCTGGGGATCGAGCCATCCGGCGAGCTCCACCGTGTCGCCGAGCGTCGCGCCGAGCAGGGTCGCCGCCGGCTCGCTCAGCAGGATCCCGTCGGTCTCGCCCGGGGCCAGGTTCTCGCCGCGGTCGAGCCGGTAGAGCGCCTCGACCGCGGGGTCCACCCCGTAGCCGAAGAGGGTGACCCGGCGGTCCCCGACGCGGGCGTAGAGCGACCCGCCGAGCACCGGTGCCACCGCATCCACGTCGGGATCGGCGCGGATTCCGGCCACCAGGGCGCCTGCGTCGCCGATGCGGGCCTCGGTGTCGAACGGGAGCGTGCCTCGGGGCGAGACCCGGACCTGGAACCCGCGACTCAGCAGCAGCCGCTCGAAGGAGTGCTCGAGACCGCCCCCCAGCATCACCATGTCCAGCAGCATCGCCGAGGCCACGGCGATGCCGAGGAGGGTCAGGCCGGTGCGCCCCGGATGCCGCGCCAGGTTGCGGGTGCCCCAGAGGATCCAGGCCATTCAGCCCCGTCCCCAGAGGACCAGCGGCGGCGTGCGCACCAGGCGCCACGCGGCGAGCCCCCCGGCGGCGAGTCCCAGGCCCAGAGAGAGCGCCACGCTGAAGGCGACGATGC
>JBFIUJ010000272.1:0-4268 GCA_041607595.1 Gemmatimonadales bacterium
ATGTGGTCGATGGCGCTCGTCCTGAGCGAGTACGACGCGACCCACCCGACGCCGGGCGCCGGGCGACAGAAGCGACCCGCCGCCCACTATGCGGATTTCGTCACCGCGCAGCAGGCCCTCCTCGCGGACCAGGAGGGGGATCGACTCTGGCGCTTCTGGGAGGGGCAGCTCACCCCGGCGCGCGATGCCGCCCTGGACCTCCCGACCGACCACTTCCGTCCCGCTCGGCCCGCCGGTCGATGCGGCCGCGCCGCCGGTCGCTGGCCACCAGCCCTGAGTCGAGCGCTCCGGGATACGGCGGCGGCCTGCGGTGCAACGCCGTTTACCGCGCTCCTCGCCACCTATGCGATCCTCCTGCACCGCTATACGGGACAGGACCCGATCGTGGTGGGCGCGCCGGTGGCCGGCCGGACTCCGCGCTTTGCGCGAGTCGTGGGCTACTTCGTCAACGCGCTGCCCCTGGTGGTCTTTCTGGACGGTGATCCGACGTTCCGCACCCTCCTTGCTCGGCTGCAAGGCTCGGTGGCAGAGGCCCACGAGCACGGAGAGTACCCGTTCCCGGCCATGGTGGAGCGCGTCGCCCCGGCGCGTGATCCAGCCCGCCATCCGCTCTTCCAAGTGGGCTTCGGGTGGCAGAAGTCGAGCAGACTGCTGGGTGGCCAGGGGTTCAACTCCTTCAACATGGGCAACGCCGGCGGTCGGCTCCTCCTCGGCGGCAACGAATGGGAATCCCTGCCGCTCGCCGAGTACGGCGGGCTGTTGGACCTCACGCTCCTCGCGGGGGACGCGGGAGACGAGCTAGCGCTCAGCCTCGAGTACCAGACGGGGCTCTTCCGGCCTTCGACCGCGGCGCGGATGCTCGCGCAGCTCCGCATCCTGGTCGAGGCCGCGGCGGCCGATCCCGACCGCCGGATCTCGCGCCTGCCGCTCCTCACGGACGAGGAGCGGCATCGCATCGTCGTCGGGTGGAACGCGACCTCGGCTCCTCCTCCGCGTGCGACCACCTTGCACGCGATGATCGATGCCCAGGCCAATCGCACGCCCCAGGCCGTCGCCGTGCGCGAAGGGGCGCAGCAGATGAGCTATTGCGAGCTGCAACAGCGGGCCAACCGCCTCGCGCATCACCTCCGGGGCGAGGGCATCGGCACGGAGAGCCTGGTCGGCCTCTGCGCCGACCGCTCCCTCGATCTGGTCGTCGGATGGCTCGGCGTCCTCAAGGCGGGGGCCGCCTACCTGCCTCTGGATCCGGACTATCCGCCCGGCCGGATCGCCTATATGCTCGCGGACGCCAGGCCGGCGCTGGTGCTCACCCAAGCGCACCTGGCGGAGCGCGTCTTCGGGGTCGAGCCGGCGCCGCGGCTCCTCCGCCTGGATTCAGAGTGGTCCCTCGTGGAGCGGAGCCCGCCCACGGACCCCTCGCCGCCGACCGCCGAGGCGATCCGGGCCTACGTGATCTACACGTCCGGCTCCACCGGGGAGCCGAAGGGCGTGCAGCTGAGCCATGCGGGGGCGTGCAACCTGCTCGAGGCCCAGCAGGAAGCTTTCGGTCTGGGACCGGGAGATCGGGTCCTGCAGTTCGCCTCGATCAGCTTCGACGCCTCGGCGTGGGAGATCCTCATGGCGCTTGGGTCCGGGGCAACCCTGTGCCTCGCGCCGGCGGGGAAGCTGGCCCAGCCGCCAGAGCTGCAGCGGATCCTGCGCGAGGAGGGGATCGGGGTCGTGACGCTGCCACCGTCCGTGCTCGCCGCGCTCGATCCCGACAGCCTGCCCGACCTCCGGACCGTGATCGCCGCCGGAGAGGCGTGCCCGTTGCCCCTCGTGCGCCGGTGGGCCGGGCGGCAGTTCTGGAACGCGTACGGCCCGACCGAGACCACGGTCTGCGCCACCATGGGACGGTGCGATCCGGGGGACTCGCTGCCGCCTTCGATCGGGCGACCGCTCGCCAACGTCTCGACCTACGTGCTCGACGCGAACCTGGAGCCGGTGCCCGCCGGGGTCCCAGGCGAGCTGTGCGTGGGTGGCGCCGGTGTGGGGTTGGGATACCTGGGCCGCCCCGCGTTGACCGCGGAGCGCTTCATCCCCGATCCGTTCGGACCGGCGGGCGGGCGCCTCTATCGCACGGGCGACGTGGCTCGGTGGCGGGAAGACGGGACCCTGGAGTTCCTCGGACGCCGAGACCTGCAGGTGAAGGTCAGGGGGTGCCGGGTGGAGCTGGGGGAGATCGAGGCCGCGCTCCGCTCGCATCCGGCGGCCGCCGAAGCCATCGTCAAGCTCCTGGACGCGCCGAGCGGCGCCGTGCTCGCGGGGTTCGTCGAAGCGCGTGGTGGGATGGGCCTCGAGGCGGACGAGCTCCGGAGACACCTCACGGCCCGGCTTCCGAGCCACATGGTCCCCGGGCGCATCCGTGTGCTGTCGGCGCTTCCGCGCCTGCCCAATGGGAAGGTGGATCGCGCCGGGCTTGCCGCGACGAGCGAGCCGGGCGAGCGCGCGGCACCTCCGCGGACCGAGGTCGAGCGGATCGTCGCGGAGGCTTGGCGGGAGGCGCTCGGCCTCGACACGATCGGAATCCACGACCACTTCTTCGAGCTCGGTGGGCACTCGCTCATGGCGGCCCAGGTCCGGGCGCGCCTTCGCGACGCCCTGGATCGGGAGGTTTCCCTGGTAGATCTGTTCCACTACCCCACCGTCGCCGAGCTCGCCGCGTTCCTCTCCGAGTCGCCGGAGACAAGTCCCGCGCCGCCGGTCGCCGGCGTCAGGGCGGCACACCAACGCGAGGCCGCGGCCCGGCTCGCGCGGCACGCCGCCAGCCACCGTGCCGTCCCGCCACCTCGTACGTCCGAGACTCCGGAGCAGTAGCGCCCCCCTCCCCAGTCATCCCCAGGCTGGCCCGACGGCACACGTCTTGAATTCCCCATGGCCACGTCGTGGATGACCCGTCGCGTTTCCGACTAGGGCCGTCGACCACAAATCGTTACCAACAAAAGACTTGCGCCACGTCCCCCACGATCTTGAGGCTCTTGGAGAGCCGCTGATCGGTCGGCCACGGGCCTTGGGGGGGCCGTGGGGTAGCACGAGCGCAGCAGTAGTGTTTCGGTGAGGCCACAGTCATGCCCGGGGAGGTCGTCTTCACTCCTCGGTCCGACAACCGTCAAGACCTTTGGTGACCTAGAGATGACCGATTCGACCTTCGTCCCCCACGGTCGGCTCTCCGGGCCCGAGGGGGACCCGTCTCGGGCAGCCCCGGGCACGGAGCTCCCTCTCGGCCCAGGCCCCCGGGCCATCTGGACCGCCCAGCGGCTCGACCGGCGGAGCCCGGCCTACCACATCGCCCGCGCCGTGCGGATGTGCGGGCCGGTGGACCTCGCGGCCTTCCGTCGGGCCGTCCAGCGTCTGGTGGACCGGCATGACAACCTCCGCTGTGCCATCGCGGAGCGGCAGGGCGAGCCGGTGCGCGTGGTCTACGACGGCATGCCCGCGGACGTGCGGATCGTCGAGGCCGAGGGCTGGTCGGAGGAGCGCATCCAGGCGGCGGTGGGGGCGGCGGTGGCCGAGCCGTTCGACCTGCCCCGCGGCCCGCTCTTCCGCGTCGCCCTGTGGGTCCGGTCGGCGGAGGAGAGCGTCGCGATGCTCGTGATGCACCACGCGATCACCGACCTCTGGTCGCTGGCCGTGGTGCTCTACGAGTACGACGCGCTGTACCGGGAGGAATCCGGCGGAGGGCCGGCCGAGCTGCATCCGCAGGTGGAGACCTACACCGAGCACGTCCGGCGGCAGGAGGCCTTCGTCGCCTCCCCGGAGGGGGAGGAGGAGCGCCGGTATTGGGAGCGCGAGCTGGCCGGCGATCTGCCGCCGCTGGTCCTCCCGACCGACCGTCCCCGGCCGCCGATGCTCTCCGGCGCGGCCGGCGTCCGGACCGAGCGACTGGACGCGGACCTGACCCGCCGGCTGAAGGAGCTCGCCCGGTCGAGCGGCGTGCCCCTCCACGCCCTGGCCCTCGCTGCATTCCAGACGCTGCTCCACCGCTACTCGGGCCAGGACGACATCGTGGTGGGCTCGCCCGTCGCGGGGCGGAGCGCCCGGGTGGCGAACCTGGTGGGGTACTTCGTGAACCCGGTGGTCCTCCGGGCCCGCTTCGAGGGCGACCCCTCCTTCGCGGAGTTTCTCGCGCGCTCCCGAGAGACGGTCAAGCAGGCCCACGCGCACGCGTCGTATCCCTTCTCCCATCTGGCCGAATGGCTCCAGCCCTCGCGGGACCCGAGCCGGCCGCC
>JBFIUJ010000273.1:0-4251 GCA_041607595.1 Gemmatimonadales bacterium
CGGCAGGATGTACCGCAGCGGGTTGACCGGCCGGCCGTTGACGTGGACCTCGTAGTGGAGATGTGGGCTCGTGGCGAGCCCGGAGTTGCCCACCAGCGCGATCCGCTCGCCCCGCACCACCCGCTGACCCGGACCCACCAGGAGCTTGGAGGCGTGGGCGAACTTGGTGACCACGCCGTAGCCGTGGTCGAGGGTGACGATGTTCCCGTAGCCCGTCTCCCACCCGGCCGACACCACCCGTCCCGCGGCGGGGGCCTCGATGACCGCGCCCATCGGGGCGGTGACGTCGATGCCCTCGTGGGGGCGGGCCAGGTGCAGGATCGGGTGCTCCCGCATCGCCGAGAAGGCGCTGGTGAGCCAGCCCCGGGTCGGCATGATCGAGGGCGTCGCCTCGAGGCGTTGGCGCTGGGAGGAGAGGCTCTCCGCCGCCTCCTGGTACGAGTAGGCCAGGAGGTTGGCGCGGCGGATCATCGCGCTGAGATCGACCGTCACCTGCTCCATCCGGCGGCCCAGGCTGCCGGCGGTCGCGAGGGGGCGGTTCCCGGAGGTGGCGGGTCCGCCGATGCCGGCCTGGAGGACCTGTTGGTCCAGGGGATCCAGGTTCGCCAAGAGGCGGGTCTTCCCGTTCTCCACCGACATCGTCGTCAGGGTATCCGACAGGGCGTCCAGCCGAGCCTCGACCTGACTGATCGTCTCGGCCAGGATCGCGTTCTCCCGCTCCAGGCTGGCGGTTCGCGAGAGGTCGAGGCTCCGGCTGACCGTGGTATACCCGAATACCAGCGCCAGCAGCGCGAAGAGCGCAGCCCCCGAAAGTGCAACCCTTAGCACGTTTCGGGAGAGTCGGACCACTCTCGAGGCCTCCGACCCATGAGGAACGACGATAAATGTCCAACCGCGCTTGGCCATGCGCACCCACCATCGAGGAAACGACTGCGATTGTCAGAGGTGATTTGGCAAGAAGCGTGCGATGCTGTTGGAGCGCCAAACCGAGCCCCGGCACAGCGCCGGAAGATGGCCCCTGCCCCCGGGGGTGTCAAGGTGACGGCTATGTCGAATTATTCGACAGCTGGGGTGGCCTGGATGGCCGGTTTGGGGAACAGCCCGGGCTGGGGTGGCTTTCGGGCCACGGCCCCGGAAACTGGGGGCTCCTCCAGGGAGTCCCAGGCCCCCTCGGCCGCCTTCCCGGGCTGGCCCAGCGCCTCCCAGAGATCCTGCGCCTTCCCTGGCATGATCGGGCTCCCCAGGAGCGCAAGCCGGTAGAGGCACCGGGCCAGAGCCGCCAGGGCCTCGTCCAGAGCCTCTTCGTCGCCCGCCTTGGCCAGGGCCCAGGGCGCCGTCTGCACGATGTAGAGGTTGGCCGCCGTCACCGCCTGCCAGGCGGCTTCCGCCGCCCGTCGCAGGTCGAGCCGCTCCATCGCCTCGGCGTACTGGGCGCAGGCCTCGCGGCCGGCGGCGTCCAGGGTCGTCGGTCCCCGGGCGGCGGGAACGGCGCCCTCACGATACTTCTCCAGCATCGCCAGTGAGCGCGAGGCGAGGTTCCCCAGCCCGTCCGCGAGGTCGGCTGTGTAGCGCTCGTCGAACCGGTCCCAGGTGAAGCTGCCGTCCTGCTCGAAGCCCACCTCTCGGAGCAGGAAGTAGCGCAGCGGATCGGGCCCGTGGCGGTCGATGGCGTCGTCCAGGCTCACCCCGACCCCGCTGGATTTGGACACCTTGGACCCGTCCCATTGGACGTAGCCGTGCGCGTACACCATGCGGGGCAGGGGGAGCTCGGCGCTCAGCAGCATGGCGGGCCAGAGCGCGCAGTGCAGCCGGGTGATGCCCTTGCCGATGACGTGGAGGTCGGCGGGCCAGAGCCGCTCGTACCCGGGGTCGGGAAAGCCCGCGGCGGTGGCGTAGTTGATCAAGGCGTCGAACCAGACGTACACCGTGTGGTCCGGGGCATCGGGGAAGGGAATGCCCCAGGGGAACCGCGCGCGGGATACGGAGACGTCCTGCAGGCCGTCGTCCAGGAGGCGGAGGACCTCGTTCCGGCGGATGGCCGGCTCCACGCGAAAACGGCCGTCGGTGATCCGACGGCGGATCTCCTCGCCGTAGCGGCTCAGCCGAAAGAAGTGGTTGACCTCCTTCATCCGGCTCAGCTCGAGGGTCGGGTGCTCCGCGCACCGCCCATCTGTGATCTGTGCCTCCTGCTTGAACTCCTCGCAGCCCACGCAGTAGAGCCCGTCGTACTCGCCGACGAACAGGTCCTCCGGGTGATGCGCGCGGATCCGCGCGAGCAGCGCAGTGACGGAGGCATGGTGGCGGGGCTCGGTGGTCCGGATCCAGTCGTCGGGCGTGCAGTGGAGCCGCCGCCACGCGTCCGCGAAACGCTCGCTGATGTGGTCCACCCAGGCCTGCGGCTCGAGCCCGGCCCGCTCGGCGGCATGGGCCACCTTCTGCCCGTGCTCGTCCATCCCCATCACGAAGTGGACGTCGTCACCCCGCAGGCGGCGGTATCGGGCGATGCAGTCCGCCCCGATCTTCTCCAGGGCATGGCCCAGGTGCGGGTCGCCGTTGGAGTAGTCGATCGCGGTGGTGAGGTAGTACTTGGCCACTCAGGACTCGCTACCGGCATCGGGTCGGCCGCGGCGCCGCCCCCGCCGGCGCCGACGGGGCCGGCGACGCGGCGTGGGGTCGGCCTGGGCCTGATCGGGGGGGGGCGCATCGGCGGGGGCCGCGTCGGCCGGGGGCGGGGCCGGGCCCGGCTCGGCGGCCTGGTGGACCGGCGGCTGCCGGGCGATCTCCTCCCGCAGGTCCACCAGCGAGATGATCCGCGGACCCTCCGCCTCGCTGCGCAGGAAGACCCGCTCGCGGAAGATGTCCACCGCCACGACCCGCTCCGGGCCCACCGCGGTGACCAGGGTCTTGCCCTCCTTGGGGAACCGCTTGCGGGCGGCGACGTAGAACTCGTGCTCGTACTTGAGGCAGCAGAGGAGCCGTCCGCACCCGCCGGAGATCTGGGAGGGATTGAGCGAGAGGTGCTGGTCCTTCGCCAGCGCGAGGCTCACCGGCGAGAGCTCGGTGAGCCAGGTGGAGCAGCAGAATTCCCGGCCGCAGCGCCCGACCCCGGACAGCCGGGCCGCCTCGTCCCGGACTCCGATCTGACGGAGCTCGATCCGGGTGCGGTAGGTCGAGGCCAGGTCGCGAACCAGGGCCCGGAAGTCCACCCGCTTCTCGGCCGTGAAGTAGACCGTGAGCTTGTTCCGGTCCCACTGCCACTCGGCGTCGCTGACCTTCATGGCCAGCCGATGGTGGCGGACGCGGTCCAGCACCTTGCGGCGGACCTCTTCCTCGGATCGGCGTAGCTCGTGATGCGTAGCCACGTCCTCGGACGTCGCGCGGCGCACGATGGGCGGGCTGGGCGCCGGCTGGGTCGCCGCCGCGGGAAGCGGGGCCCCCGTGTCGCACGACGTGCAGCCGCCGCACTTCCGCTCGGCCACCTCGCCCACCGCCGAGACGTGCCCCAGGTCCCGACCCCGCTCCACCTCGACGACGACCGGGTCGTCCACGGCGAGCGGCGGCTGGTCCTCCTCGCCCCAGCGGAAGAAGCTGCGGCGGTTCCCCTTGAACCGCACCTCGACGGTGGCTCCCATCAGGACTCGGCGAAGCTCCCCATGCTCGCGAACTTCTCGGCCCGCCGGCGCACCAGCTTCTCCGACTTCACCTTGCGCAGCTCGGTGACGTGCCGGATGAGCGTGTCCCGCAGCGCCTCCCCGGTCGCCTCGGGGTCGGCGTGGGCGCCGCCCGGCGGCTCGGGGATGATCTCGTCGATCACCTTGAAGCGGAGGAGATCTTCGGCGGTGAGCTTCAGCGCCTCCGCCGCGCGCTCGCGCTGGCCGGCGTCCTTCCAGAGGATCGCGGCGCACCCCTCGGGCGAGATCACCGAGTAGACCGAGTTCTCCAACATGAGGACGCGGTCCGCCACGCCGAGCGCCAGGGCGCCGCCCGAGCCCCCCTCTCCGATCACCACCGCGACGATGGGGGTGGGCAGCGCGGACATCTCCAGGATGTTCCGCGCCAGCGCCTCGGACTGGCCCCGCTCCTCCGCGCCGAGGCCCGGGTAGGCGCCCGGAGTGTCGATGAGCGTGATGACCGGTGCCCCGAACTTGGCCGCCATCTTCATGAGCCGCAGGGCCTTCCGGTAGCCCTCCGGATGGGGCATGCCGCAGTTGCGCTTCAGGTTGTCCTTGGTGTCACGCCCCTTCTGGTGGC
>JBFIUJ010000274.1:0-4240 GCA_041607595.1 Gemmatimonadales bacterium
ATCGGCATCGGTGTCGTGTCTGGGGCGGTGCAGAGCTCACAGAGTATACGCTCCCGAGGGGAGTCCTGGTTCCCTGGGGCGCGGGGAACCTTGACATATCAAAATACATTGATATGTTTGGGACATGATGACCGCGACCGAGCCGATGCTGCGACTCTGCCACGCCTTGAGCGATGGCACCCGGCTGGAGATCCTCCAACGCCTGCGCCATGGAGAGCGCTGCGTATGCGATCTGGCCGAGGCACTCGACGCCGGTCAGTCCCGGCTCTCCTTTCATCTGAAGACCCTGAAGGACGCCGGATTGGTGCTGGACCGCCGGGAAGGACGGTGGGTGTACTACTCGATCAACCCGGAGGCTCTGGTGGAGCTCTCCGCGTGCCTCGAGAGCCTGGCTCCGCATCCGGAGCGGAGCGGTGGGGCGTGCTGTGCGTGATTTCCTTGCAGGACATATCAATGAATCTTGATGGAGGATCCCATGGGAACGGCTGAGACCTACTTGCTCGACGAGATCCGCAGGCGCTACGGCGCCGCGGCCAACCAGGCCACCAGCGGCGAGACCGCCTGCTGCGGGGAACCGGGCGGATGCTGCGGCCCCGATCCGATCAGCTCCGACCTCTACGCCACCGGGGAGACCGCCGGGGTCCCCGCGACGGCGGTGCGCTCCTCGCTCGGCTGCGGGAACCCGACGGCGCTGGCGGAGCTCCGCGCGGGCGAGGTGGTGCTGGACCTGGGGAGCGGCGGCGGGCTCGACGTCCTGCTCTCGGCCCGTCGGGTCGCACCGACGGGGAAGGCCTACGGCCTCGACACCACGCCGGAGATGCTGGCCCTCGCCCGGCGGAACCAGGAGGAGGCCGGAGTCGCGAACGCGGAGTTCCTCGAGGGGCGGATCGAGGCGATTCCCCTGCCCGACGCCTCGGTGGACGTGATCATCTCCAACTGCGTGATCAACCTGGCGGCCGACAAGGACCAAGTCCTACGAGAGGCCTTCCGAGTGCTGCGGCCCGGCGGGCGGTTCGCCGTGTCGGATGTGGTGGTGGAGGGGGAGCTGCCCGAGGCGGTGCGGCAGAATCTGGCGCTCTGGACCGGATGCGTTGCCGGCGCTCTCGAGGTGGAGGACTACCGGGCCAAGCTCGCAACGGCGGGGTTCGTCGACGTGACGCTCGAGCCGACCCGCATCTACGGCGCCGAAGAGGCGAGCGCGCTCTTGGCGGGCGCCGGCGTGTCCGATCCCGGTCTGGAGCAGCACATGGACGGTCGGGTCCTGAGCGCCTTCATCCGCGCGCGAAAGCCGGAGCCGGCCGCGTGACATCCGGGGAGGGACCGGTGCTGGCCGTGCTCGTGGTCTGCACCGGGAACTCCGCTCGGAGCCAGATGGCCGAGGCCCTCCTCGCGACCCGGGGCGCGGGGAGGGTGCGGGCGGCGAGCTGCGGGGCCCGGCCGGCGGCCCGGGTCCATCCGCTCGCGGTCGCCGCACTGGAGGAACGGGGCATCGTGTGGAAGGGCAGGAGTCCGAAGGGGTTCGCGGCGGTGGAGGGGGAGCGCTGGGATCTCGTGCTCACGGTCTGCGATCGGGCGAGGGAGGCCTGCCCGATCTTCCCCTCGGCCACGGCGATGGCGCATTGGGGCATGCCCGATCCGGCGGAGGCGGAGGGGACCGAGGCGGAGCGTCTTGCCGCCTTTCGCGCCGCGCTCGTGGCGCTGGAGCGCCGGGTGGACGCCCTGCTCGCGCTTTCCTTCGCGGAGCGGGACCGGCGCGCCTTGGCCGTCGCCGCGGTACGGATCGGGGTGATGGCCTAGCGCCGCCGAGCCTCGTGCGCGCGTTCGGGTGCTAGAGGATCGTCTTGCCCAGCAGGGATCCGATGAGCCCCGCCGCCATCTCGGCCGTCCGGTTGCGCTCGTCGAGGATGGGATTGATCTCGACCACATCGATGGACCCGACGAGCCGAGAGTCGGCCAGGAGCTCCATGAGGAGATGGGCCTCCCGGTAGGTGAGGCCCCCCGGCACCGGTGTCCCCACGCCGGGGGCCACCATCGGGTCCAACACGTCCACATCCAGGCTGACATGCAGGCGGGCCAGGTGGCCGAGCCGGTCTAGGACCTCCTTCACGACGACTGCTATCCCGCGCTCGTCGATCTCCCGCATGGTGAAGACTCCGATGCCGCTCTGCCGGATCAGCTTGCCTTCGGCCGGGTCGAGGTCCCGGGCCCCGAGCAGGACCACGTTCGCGGGGTCGATCTTGCCCCCCGCGCGTCCCAGGTTCACCAGCTCCGGCGCGCCGATTCCGAGCAGGGCGGCGAGCGGCATGCCGTGGATGTTGCCGGTGGGCGAGGTCTCGGGAGTGTTGAAATCGCCGTGGGCGTCGATCCAGAGGAGACCCGAGCCGCTCGACGCGGTGACGCCGCCGACCGTGCCGATCGCGATGGAGTGGTCGCCGCCGACGAAGAGCGGTATCCGGCCCTCGGCCACCGCTCGGGAGCCCTCGGCATACACCAGCTCGCAGGTCGCCCGGACGGCCGGGAGGAAGGCGAGCCCGCCCTCCTCCGGCAGGGTGTCGCGGACCGGGACCGCGACGTCGCCGGTGTCCTCGACCTCGTGCCCCAGCCGGCGCAGCCTGGCCGAGAGGCCGGCGTATCGGAGCGCGCTCGGCCCCATGTCCACGCCTCGACGCGACTGTCCCAGGTCCATCGGGATGCCGATGATGCGAAGCACGCTCATCGCGGGTGTCCTTGGAGATCGGTCGCCGGAGCGGCGAGGGCCGCCGTCCGCGCGTCCCCAATGTAATCCGCCCCCGTCCCCGCGGCCCGCGAGAGCTTGACCCCCCTCCCGCGGACGTTCAGCTTGCCGTGACGATGCCCGCCTCCCTGCCTCCCCTCGGCGCCACGCTCACCCGCCGGGTCTTTCTCGGCGCCTGTCTGGTTGCCCTCCCCGTGGGCGCCGCACCGCTCCTTCCCCCCGCATGGGCGACTGGGCGAGCGTCTCGAGGGGATGGTCCGGTGCGGATCGAGCTGGACGGACGGGACGGCGCCGTCGAGCGCGTCCTGGTGGTGGTTACGCCCGGGCCGGGCGATCCGGCGATCCTGGCCGTCCATCTCTCGGCGGACTGCGGCGGGGAGCCGCTGGCCGCCTCGTACCATCTCCACGGACTCAGGGCGCGCGTGGTGCTGCCGCTGGCCATCGAGGTCGGCCGCGCAGGCTGGCTGCGGGCCGACGTGGAGAGGGTCGGTGGGGGGCGGTGGACGGCGATCCGGCGCCTCACGCCCGCCGCGATGGCCCGGTGTCGCAACACTTGACGCTCATGCTCGAGGCCCGTTACCTACGATCCAATCCGTCAGAGACCGACGCGCGGAGGCCGACCATGGCAGAGTATCGCTCGTACGCCGAGTTCTATCCTTACTATTTGGAGGAGCACCGGGACCCCACCTGCCGCCGACTCCACTTTGTGGGGACGACGCTGGTGCTCTTGGTCCTGGTGGCGGCGGTGGTGACGGGGCGGTGGATCCTGCTCGTCGCAATGCCGGTGGTGGGCTACGGGTTCGCCTGGGTGGGGCACTTCTTCTACGAGCACAACCGCCCGGCGACGTTCACCCACCCGCTCTACAGCCTGCTGGGAGACTTCGTGATGTTCAAGGACATGGCGACGGGGAGGATCAAATTCTAGGCCTTCGTCCTCGGCTTCGGCTGGTCCTCTGCGCGGGCATCGCGCTCGCCTGCGGGGGGGACGACCCGCTCGCTCCCGGGGTCCGGCCCCGGCCGATGGCGCAAATCCTCGCGCCGACGGCCGGCTCCACGTTCAGGGGCGGCATGGCCGTCACGATTCGGGGGGCGGGGACGGACGCCGATGGCGCGGTCCCCGCCTCTCGGCTCTCCTGGCGGGTCGATCTCTGGCACGTAGATCACGTCCATGCCCTGACGCCCGATCCCTCCGGCGCGGCGGAGGCGGTGGTGGTCATTCCCACCCGGGGGCACGCCGATCCCGCCGTCCGCCTGCGCCTCACGCTGGTGGCGACCGACCGGCTGGGCGTGACCGACACGGCGCGCCTCGAGCTGGTCCCCGACACCGCCGCGATCACCCTGGCGAGCCAGCCGAGTGGGCTCCGGCTGATGTTGGACGGCGTGGTCCGGACCACCCCGTTTCGCTCGGTTGGCGTGGTGGGGATGGAGCGGGACATCGCCGTGGTGAGCCCGCAGGAGTCCGCCGGGGAGTTTCTCGTCTTCACCGGCTGGACCGACCTCGGCCCG
>JBFIUJ010000275.1:0-4215 GCA_041607595.1 Gemmatimonadales bacterium
CTGTTCCCCTTTCGCCTCCCCCTCCCGCCCTACCCTCCCCGGGTACCTCTCAAGGCCGACGGGTGCCACTCCGATAACCCCCTCATGCAGCCTGCGAGGGAACGCACGGTGGGGACGATATGAAGCTCAGCCTCGACGATCTACGACCCGACATGGTCCTGGCCGCGGCGATTCACGACTCCGGCGGCCGACTCCTGGTGCCCGCCGGGATCGCGTTGACCGACAAGCATTTGCGGCTCTTCCAGATGTGGGGGATCGCGGATGCGGAGGTGGAGGGCGAGGGCGCCGGCGCCCCGGAGGAGGAGCCGCTCGATGCGGCGAGCCTCAGCGCGGCGGAGGCGGAGCTGCGCCCGCACTTCCGCCACGCCGATCTGAGCCATCCGGTGGTCGCGGCGGTGTTCCGCTACTGCGTCACCGCCGCCGCCCGCCGGAGCGCCTGATGGAGCGCCGCCCCGAGGACCTGGTCAAGGGGCTCCGCAACCTGGCCTCGGTCGAGTCCATCCACCGGCGGCTGCGGGAGGTCATGGAGCATCCGCTCAGCTCGGCGTCCGACATCGGCGCGGTGCTGCGGGACGACCCCGGCCTGACGGCCCGGCTCCTCCGCCTGGTCAACAGCCCGGTGTACGGGTTCCCCCGGAAGATCGAGGCGGTCTCCCAGGCGGTGAGCATCGTGGGCATGACTCAGCTGCACGACCTCGCCGTGGGCGCGTCCTTCATCTCGCTCTTCAAGGACGTGGATCGCGACCTGGTGGACATGACGTCCTTCTGGCGCCACAGCATCGCGGTCGGGGTGGGGGCCCGCCTGATCGCCGCGGAGCGGCGCGAGCCCAACGTGGAGCGGTTCTTCGTGGCCGGGCTGCTGCACGACGTGGGGCGTCCGATCTTCTACACCAAGCTGCCGCGGGAGTCGAGCACCGCGCTGCGGCGGGCACGCCGCACGGGCGAGCCGCTGCACGAGGTCGAGCGGGAGGTGATCGGCTTCGACCACTGCAAGCTGGGCGCGGTGCTGCTGGAGAGCTGGAAGCTTCCCGGCATGCTGGTCGAGACGGTGCGCTGGCACCACGCCACGCGGATGGCCTCCCGCTTCCCGGTCGAGACCGCGGTGGTGCACGTGGCCGACTTCCTGGCGAACGCGCTCCGGCTCGGCAGCAGCGGCGCGGTCGCGGTCCCGGCCTTCGAGGCGGAGGCCTGGCGGAAGCTGGACCTGGCCGAGACCATGATCCCGTCCCTCCTGCGCCAGGTGGAGCACCAGACCTCGGCCGCGGTGGCCGCGATGCTGGCGGCCGCATGAGCCCTCGCCGCTCGTCCCCGCGCCAATCCGGCCCCGAGGCCCACCCCGTGGGCCCAGCCGCGATGAACCGCTGGCTCCTCGATGGGCTCGACATCGTCGCGTCGGTCGGCGTGACGGAGCCGGGGGCCGGCGGGGACGCGAGCCGGCAGGCGGTCCTCGCCTCGGCCCGGGGCGCCCTCACCCGCCTCCTCGGGTGCGACGGCACCGCGTTCTTCCTGTTCGACGCGGCCGCGATGGACTTCCATCTGGTGGACTGCGACCCGGCCGACCGCTCGACCGAGGTGCGGCGCGAGGTCGACGCCCAAATCGCGGACGGCACCTTCGCCTGGGCGCTCCAGCGCAACCACGCCGTCGTGGTCCCGGCCCACCACCTCGGCGGCAGCGTCATCCTCCACGTGCTGGCAACCCGAAGCGGCGTCGAGGGGATGTTCCTGGGCCACCTGTCGGACCGACACCCGTTCGTGCCGGACGCCTGCCAGAAGCTGGTGTCGATCGTGTTGATGAACTGCGCCAGCATGGTGCGATCGGCCAAGCTCTGGAGCGAGCTGCGCGACTACAGCGAGAACCTGGAGGATCTAGTCCATCGGCGGACCCGGGAGCTGGAAGCGGCCAAGGAGGAAGCGCTCGGGGCGAGCCTGGCGAAGAGCGAGTTCCTGGCGAACATGAGCCACGAGATCCGGACGCCGATGAACGCGATCCTGGGGATGACCGAGCTGCTCTTCGATACGTCCCTGTCCCCGCTCCAACGGGACTACGCCGAGACCCTCCAAACCTCCGCCCGGGATCTCCTGACCCTGATCAACAGCATCCTCGATTTCTCGAAGATCGAGGCCGGCAAGCTGGACATCGAGTCCATCCCGTTCGCGCCGCGCCGGAGCGCCGAGCACGTGATCGGCCTGCTGCGGCCGAAGGCCGAGGCGAAGGGCATCGGCCTGGGCCTTCGGGTGGGCCGAGAGGTGCCGGAGTACCTCCTGGGAGATCCGGGCCGAGTCCGCCAAGTCCTCACCAACCTCGCCGACAACGCGATCAAGTTCACCCACCAGGGCGGCGTGCTGGTCTCGATCACGGCGAAGCCGGCGGCACCCGGCCGGGTGAACCTCACGCTGGCCGTCATGGACACCGGCATCGGCATCCCGGCCGCCAAGCAGGCCACCGTGTTCCAGAAGTTCACCCAGGCGGACACCTCCACCACCCGGAAGTACGGCGGCACGGGCCTGGGCCTTTCCATCTGCCAGCAGCTGACCGAGCTGATGGGTGGGCGGATCTCGCTGGAGAGCCAGCCGGGCCAGGGCTGCGTGTTTCGCTGCGTGATCCCGTTGGACGTCGCGGCCCGACCGGAAGCGACCGGTGCCGTGGCCAGCCCGACCGCCCCCCAGTCAGGCGAGGCGCGCGGCAGGATCCTCCTCGCCGAGGATCACCCGGCCAACGTGAAGGTCGCCGTGTTCCAGCTGGAGAAGCTGGGATACCGGGTGGACGTCGCGGCCAACGGCCGGGAGGCCATCCGGATGCTCGCGAAGGAGCCCTACGACGTCGTGCTCATGGACTGCCAGATGCCGGAGATGGACGGCTACGAGGCGACCCGCGCGATCCGGGCCTCGGCGGCCGGCATCCGGGACGTGCCGATCGTCGCGATGACGGCCAGCGCGCTTTCCGCCGACCGGGACCGGTGCCTGGCGGCGGGGATGAACGACCACCTGTGCAAGCCGTTCCAGCGGGAAGACCTCGAGCAGAAGCTCGTGGAGTGGATCGCCCGGTCGCGGACCGCCTTCTGCCCGACCTGACCTCCGCCCGCTAGTCCATCTCGCCGAGCGCCCACGCGGCGCTCTTGCGCACGGACGGCTCCCGATCCTCGCGCAGGCTGCGGGCGAGGGCCGGAATGGCCCGCGCGTCCTCGATCTCTCCCAGCGCGATCGCGGCCTGGGCCCGCACGCGCGGCTCCGCGTCGCCCAGGACCCCGACGAGCCCGTCCACCGCCGTGCGGCATTCCAGCCGGCCCAGCGCCCAGGCCGCCCGGCCGCGCACCAGACCCTCCCGGTCGGCCAGCGCGCCGATCAGCGCCCGCTCCACCGCCTCGTCCCGATGCCGCACGAGCCCGAGCCCGAGCGCCGCCGCCTCCCGCGACGATGGGCTCGGGGCGCGCAGGGCGTCGAGCAGCGCGGCCCGGGCCCTCGGCACCTCGGTGCGTCCGAGGAGGCGCGCGCCGAGAGATCGGACGCAGGCGTCGCCGTCGTCCAGCGCCGCGCGGAGCGGGGCCACGGCGGCGGGATCGTCGAGACCCCGGTCGGCCCACCGCTCGAGGGCCGCGCTCAGCGGATCGCCCTCCAGCGTGATCTCGGAGATCATCCCGTGACGGCCGTAGCGACCCTCCAGCGCGCGGCCGGCGAAGTGGCAGAGCACGGGCGAGGTGCCCCGCGCCTGCCGGAGCAGCGCGACGACCGCGGCGGAATCCGGCTCGGCGGTGCGCGTCAGCGGCTCCATCGCGTCCCCCGCCGCTCCGCGCGCCCAGAGGACGAGCGCGCCCGTCAGCAGGACCGACGCGGCGACCCCACCGAGTCGACCGACCCGGCTCATCGGTTCCGTCCGATGGCGTTGGCCGCCATGCGGCGGATCTCCGGGTCCGCGTCCTTCAGCGCGGCCACCAGGGCCTCCACGGCCGCCGGATCGCGGATCTCGCCGAGCGCCCAGAGGGCCGTCTTCCGCACGTGGACGTCCGCATCGCGGACGGCCGCCGCGAGCCCCGGCACGGCGGCCGGATCCTCGATCTCACCCAGCGCGTGCGCGACCGACTTCCGCACGCCGGCGTCGGAGTCGCGCAGGGCCTCGATCAGCGCGGGAGGAGCTCGGTCGGGATCGAGCTCGCCCAGCGCCCAGGCCGCCTTCCGGCGCACCTCCGGCACCCGGTCCTTCAGGGCGGCGGTGAGGGC
>JBFIUJ010000276.1:0-4176 GCA_041607595.1 Gemmatimonadales bacterium
CTGGGGGTCGCCGTCCTGCTGCTGGCCCTCCTCGCCTGGGGGGACCGCGCGCGGAGGCCCCTCCTGTGGGCCTTTGCCGCCATTGGCACCCTCTTCCTCCTCGTGGCGTTCGGGGGGCACACCCCGTTCTACCGGGTGTGGTACGAGGTCATGCCGATGATGAAGAAGGTCCGGGCTCCCGGCATGGCCTTCTTCCTGTTCGCCTTCGCTACCGCGGTCTTCGCCGCCGTGGGCGCCGACCGCCTGCTCCGGCGCGAGGGCGGTCGGACCACTCTCCTGACGGGCCTCGCCGTGCTCGGTGGCCTCGGCCTCCTGGGCGCGGCGGGCCTCCTCCAGGCCGTGGCCGAGACCCTGGCCGTCTCGCAGCGGATGGAGCAGGTGATCCGCAACGCGGATGCGCTCCGGCTCGGCGCCCTCAGGCTGCTGTTCTTCACGGCATTGGCCGGAACAGGGTTCTGGCTGGTGCAGGCCGGGCGGGTTCGCGGCTGGCTGGCCGCGGCCATGGTGGCCGGGGTCCTGGCGGCGGACCTCTGGAGCGTGGACCGCCAGTTCTTCAAATTCGACGAGCCCGCATCCCGACTGTTCGCCGAGGATCCCCTGCTGGCGCGGATGAAGGAGACGCCCCCGCCGGTCCGGGTCCTGGACTACGGCCGAGTCGCAGGGTTCGGCGCGACGTACGACGTCTCGCACCTCATGCCGCACCGGGTCTCCGACGTGCTCGGCTACCACGGCAACGAGCTGGGCGCCTACGACGACCTGATGGGCGGAAAGAACGTGTGGGAGAACCTGCGCACCCCCCGCCTCTGGGACCTCCTCGCCGTGCGGTTCCTCGTCCTCCCCGAGTCGGTCGAGGTGCCGGGCTTCCGGATGGTGGTCCCACCGACGCGGACGTCCACCGACCGGGAGGCGGCTCTGTACGAGCGCGACCAGGCGCCACCCTACGCTCGGGTCTATGCCGCGGCGGCCAAGGTGCCGGACGAATTGATCGTGCCGACGCTCATGGACCAGAGGTTCCCCCTGGACCGTCTCCTGCTGTACCCCGACACGGCGTCGGTCTCGGTCGATTCGCTCCGCGGAGCGCTGCCGCCCGATCCGGCCGTCCGTGCCGCCCTCGCGCACTGGGAGCCGGGGCGGATCGGGGTCCGCCTCGACGGGGAGGATCCGCGGCGGCTCCATCTCCTGGTGGCCGAGAATTGGTACCCGGACTGGCGGGCCACGGTGGACGGCGCGCCCACGACGGTGCTGCGGGGGCAGGGGAGCCTCTTGAGCGTCGTGCTGCCGCCCGGCGCACGCGCGGTGGAGCTGGTGTTCGCCTCCCGGCCCTACCGGGTGGGACGCTGGATCAGCCTGGCGGCGCTGCTCGCCATCGCCGGCCTGTGGACGATCCCTCTCTTGCGCCGGGCGGGAGGGACCCGTGGCTGACCTCCGCGCGCTGGTGATCATCCCGACCTACAACGAGCGGGAGAACCTCCGCCAGATCGTCCCCGCGGTGCTCGCGCAGGATCCGCGACTCGAAGTGCTGGTGGTGGACGACAACTCTCCGGACGGCACCGGCGGGTTGGCGGACGAGATGAGCGGGGCCGAGCCACGGATCCACTGCCTGCACCGAGAGTCCAAGGAAGGCCTGGGCAAGGCCTATCTGGCCGGCTTCCGCTGGGCCCTGGAGCGCGAGTACGACCGGATCTTCGAGATGGACGCGGACCTGTCCCACGATCCCAAGTACCTCCCCACGTTCCTCGAGGCCGCCGAGGGGGCGGACCTGGTGATCGGCTCCCGCTACCTGACGGGCGTGAACGTGATCAACTGGCCCATGTCCCGGCTGCTTCTGTCGTACCTGGCCAACCTCTACGCCCGCTGGGTCACCGGCCTGCCGCTCACCGATTCGACCGGCGGCTTCAAGTGCTTTCGCCGCGAGGTGCTGGCCGCGATCGCGCTGGACCGGGTCCGCTCCAATGGGTATGCCTTCCAGATCGAGATGAGCTTTCGGGCCTGGCGGAAGGGCTTCCGCGTGACCGAGATCCCGATCATCTTCGTGGACCGGGTGGAAGGGCACAGCAAGATGAACAAGCGGATCGTGCGGGAGGCCGTCTGGATGGTCTGGTGGCTCCGGGCCAAGTCGCTGCTGGGGAGTCTGTGAAGGGCACCGTCTTCTACAAGATGACCGGGTCGGGCAACGACTTCGTGATGCTCGACGGCCGGTACACCACCGAGGCGGACTGGCCCGCCGAGCGGATCGTCGCGGTCTGCGACCGGCGCGACGGGGTCGGGGCCGATGGGCTCGTCATCCTCACGCCGGAGGACGCCGGGAGCGTCCGGATGGCGTTCTTCAACTGCGACGGGTCTCGGGCCGCCATGTGCGGCAATGCCGCCCTCTGCAGCACCCGCCTGTCCGCCGCCCTCGAGCTGGCGCCGCCCGCCGGCATGCGGCTGATCACCGACGCCGGGACCTTTCCGACCCGCTGCACAGGGCCGGGCGCCCTGGCCGAGCTCAACCTCCCCGATGTCGCCACCCCGACCCCGATCGGCCCCGACTGCATCCCGCGCCTCGCCGGCGAGGACCTGGTGACCCTCTCCACCGTCGGCGTCCCCCACCTGGTCGTGCTGGTCCCCGACGTGGAGGGCACCGACGTGCTCGGCCGGGGAAGGGACCTCCGCCACCACCCCGGTGCCGGCCCGGCCGGGGCGAATGTCAACTTCGTGAGCCCTCCGAAGTCCCCGGACGACCCCTGGACCATCCGGACCTATGAGCGCGGCGTGGAGGGCGAGACGCTGGCCTGCGGCACGGGGGCGGTCGCCGCCGGGATCAGCCTCGCCGGAGCCCGCGTCGGGGCGCTCCCGGCGCGGTTCCGCACCCGCAGCGGACGATTCCTCTCGGTCTCGGGGCAGCTGGAGGACGGCCTGGCATGTCACGTCTGGCTGGGAGGTGAGGGACGCCTCGTCTGCCGCGGCGTCCTGGAGAGCTGACTGCCAGAGCCACTCCCCGGATTCCCACCCATCCTGTTGAAAGCTCTAACATACTGTAATGAAACCACTTAAGCAGCCATAGAAGGGGCTGCCAGCGGTGTTTCCCACATCCCAGCCTCGATTAACTTAACATAACATATCTTATACGACGTAAGACTGGACCCGCGACAAAGCCCCGGTTGCGCCTGGGCATCACCGGGGCTCTCTCCCTGCTCTTGGTTGGCGACCGGCTCAGGACTCGCCCATCGTCCCCTTGGTGAGCTCGGCCAGCCGCACCTGTGACTCGCTGAACGCCGGGGTGTCCGGAAAGTCCTTGCCCACGATCTGGAGCGTCCGGATCGCCTCGGCGGTCATGCCGGCCGCGACGTAGGCCCGCGCCGCCTGGACCAGGTACTGGGCCTTCAGATAGTCCACGTCGGCCGCCTTCGAGGCCGCCTCGTACGCCGCCCCCGCCTCCTGTGGGCGCTTGGAGTTCTCCAGCGCCGCGCCCAGCAGCCCCGAGGCCGGCGCCACGAATTCCCGCGCGGGCCCCCGGCCCAAGAACTCCCGGAGATTGACCACCGCCAGCTCGCTCTGGCCGTTGACCATCCGCACCTGGTTCAGGGTGATCACCGCCTCCTGCGCCGCCTTCGTGCCTCCGTAGGTGTCGACCAGGCGCTGCAGCTCGCTCGCCGCCAGCGGCAGGTTGCCCGCCTCGGCCGCCGCCCGGGCCTGCTGGAGCGCCCGCCCGGCGAAGGCTTCCTTCCGCCGCCCGCTCTCCAGCGCGAACCAGGTGCCCCCGACCACCAGGGCGAGCACGACGCCCCCGGCCACGAGCTGGGTACGGCGATCGCGGAGACGCGCCCAGAATGGAGGAGTTTCGGATTCGGAAGAGGTAGAAGAGGCCATCGGCTGGGCTGAAGTCGCCATCGACACCGCGAGCACCTGGCTGAGGGTCGGCAGAATTCGTGAGGCTCGGTAAGCCTCCAATATAGCCCGAGACCCCGTCGGGACGAAGCCGGGCCTGGATCAGTGCCCCCGGCAGGACTCGAACCTGCGGCCAACAGTTTAGGAAACTGCTGCTCTATCCAGCTGAGCTACGGGGGCCCCCGGACACGCGCAAATCTCGTCCCGTTGGGCCCTTGGGAGCAACCCCGAACCCCCCGGGCGAAACCGATTGGTACCCCTCTTGCGTTAGGTCCGGAAAGACCCTCACGGGACCGTCACATGGCC
>JBFIUJ010000277.1:0-4175 GCA_041607595.1 Gemmatimonadales bacterium
ACCGGCGCCGACGTGATGAAGCGCATCGCGGCCCCCATGATCGGAGGGATGGTGACGTCCTTCGTGCTCACCCTAGTGGTGATCCCGGCTGTGTATCTCGTGTGGCGCCGCCGCCAGGTCGCCCGCGGCGGCTCCCTCGCGCCCGATCGCGAGCCAACCGGCGTGGCGCTGCGCGGAGTGTCGGGCTGACCGGAAGGGTGCGCCGGACCGCTTGGTCCGTCCCGCCTCCCGATTATCTTGCGACATGCTTCCAGGCACAGCCTTCGTCACCGGTGCCACCGAAGGCATCGGTCGCGCCACGGCGCTCGCCCTCGGCCGGGCAGGGTACCGTGTGGGCGTGTGCGCCCGGAGCGCCCCCAAGCTGGAGCTCCTGCTCACGGAGCTCATGTCCGAGGGGATCCGGGCCGCCGGCATGCCGGCCGACGTGGGCTGCGAGGGACAGGTCCGCGCCGCCGTCGCCCACGTCGCCCAGTCCCTGGGTGCCGTGGACGTCGCGATCAACAACGCCGGGATTGGGATCTTCAAGCCGTTCGACGAGCTGACCACCGAGGACTGGGACGCCACGATGGCGACCAACCTGCGGAGCCTCTTCCTCGTGTGTCGCGAGGTGCTGCCCGGCATGCGCCAGCGCCGCCGGGGCGCCATCGTGAACATTGCGAGCCTGGCCGGCCGGAACGGCTTCGTCGGCGGGACGGCCTACGCCGCCTCCAAGCACGCCGTCCTCGGATTCAGTCGATCCCTGATGCTGGAGGTGCGTCGGGAGGGCGTCCGGGTCATCGCCGTATGCCCCGGCTCGGTGGACACGCCGCTGCTCCGGCAGCAGGAGCTGCTCACCTACGACGCGGAGCGGATCCTCCAGCCCGAGGACGTGGCGGCCGTCGTGGTGAACGCGCTCAGCCTGCCTCCCCGCGCCATGATGAGCGAGATCGACCTGCGACCGTCCAACCCGTAACTCCCCCCGACCGCCGCCGGGACGATCGGCCCCTTCCATGCGGACCCCATGAGCGACGTGCGCATCACGATGTGCGTCTGCCGGCGTACCCCCTTCACCCGGCTCCTGGCCGAGGCCCGACGGGAGGGGTGGGGGGTCCAAGATCTCGTCCGCGAAACCGGCTGCGGCGGGCAGTGCGGCCTCTGCCGTCCCTACCTCCGCCGCATGCTCGAGACCGGCGAGACCGAATTCCACGAGCTGCTGGTCGAGTAGCGGCGGCGCCGCCCGGGCAGCCCGCGTCGACATCGGCCCCGGGTGGGATCAGTCCGATCTCCGTCTCGCGACTTTCGGCAGCGGCCGCCGCGGGCCAGATTACCGGACGATGACCTCTCCCGAGCTCCAGGCCACGACCACGGCGCCGAGCCGGCAGACCCGGTTCGGGACGAGAGCCCTCACGGCGGCCGCGGTGCTCGCCGGTTGGACGGCATTCTGGCTCCTCGCCGAGCAGCGCCCGGTCGGTTGGTTCGTCGGCCTCGCGGCCACCCTCCTCGCCGGGTTCGCCCTCCACCGGGGCCAGCAGGTCGCGGACGCCCAGGGCCAATCCCTCCGGATCGCCCTGGCGGCGGCGGACGCCCGCAACCGCGAGCTGGACCGGCTCCGCCACCTGGCCAGCACCATGCTGGCGGGCCGCGAGCTCTCGGAGCTCCTGCGGGAGGTGGCCGCCGCGGCCACCGAGCTGCTGGAGGCCGAGGGAGGGGCGATCACCCTGGTCGTCGAGGAGGGACGGTTCCTCCGGATCGAGGCGGCCACCGGCCCCATGCGGTTCGCGACCGGCCGGCTCTTGCCGGTGGATGGGTCCCTGCTGGGGTGGGTCCTGAGCCACGACCAACCCCTCATCAGCCAGGACATGGACGCCGATCCCCGCAGCTACCCCATGCCGGGCACCCCGATCTCCCTCACCACCACCGCCATCGTCCCGCTCCGCTCCGCCGAGGTCGTGATCGGTACCGTCAGCGTCTACAACCGGACCGACGGCCGGCCGTTCGAGGAGGACGACCTCCAGCTCCTCCGGACGCTCGGGGATCAGGTGGTCGTCGGGCTCGACCGCGCCAACGTGCTGGAGGAGATCCGACGGAACGAGCAGGCGCTCGTCGCCAAGAACCGCGAGCTCCTTCGGGCGACTCAGCTGAAGAGCGAGTTCCTGGCCAACATGTCCCACGAGCTGCGGACGCCGCTGAACGCGATCATCGGGTTCTCGGACCTGATGTTGACCGAGGGGCTGGGCGAGCTCAACGAGCAGCAGCGCGATTTCCTGGAGGCCATCCTCCGGAACGGCAGGCACCTGCTCGGCCTCATCAACAGCGTGCTCGACCTGAGCAAGATCGAGGCGGGCCGCATGACGCTCAATCTCGTCGAGACCGATGTCCTCGAGGCGATCCAGGCGGCCGTCACCGATACGGCGAGCCTCCGGACCACCAAGCGGCAGTCCTGCACCGTCCAGGTCACGGAGGGACGCATCGAGGCGCTGGCGGACGGGCAGCGGCTGCGTCAGATCCTCTTCAACCTCCTCTCCAACGCGTCGAAGTTCACCCCGGAGGGCGGGGAGATCACCCTCTCCCTGGTCCTTACCCAGGCTCCGCTTCCGGTGCCAGCCGACCGGAGCGGAGAGCGACGCCGCCTGTCCTCCCGGGAGGCGGTGTGGATCTCGATCAGCGACAATGGGATCGGGATCAAGGAGGAGGACAAGCGTCGGCTGTTTACCGAGTTCAGTCAGGTGGACAGCTCGGCCAGCCGGCAGCAGCAGGGCACCGGTCTCGGACTCGCCCTCGCCAAGAAGTTCGTCGAGCTGCACGGCGGGCTGATCGGGGCCGAGTCCATCTGGGGAAAGGGCAGCACGTTCTGGTTCATCCTCCCCATCGAGGGCCCGGTCCGCCGCCGCAGCGGAGAGACGGCCGTCGTGACCTCGAGGTGACGTGCGATCGCCGCTGATCATCGGCGTCGCCGGAGGATCCGGCTCCGGCAAGACCACCGTGGTGCGGGCGATCCAGGCCTCCCTCGGGCACGGGGGCACCTACCTCGACCAAGACTCCTACTACGCGGACCTTTCCCACCTGTCCCTCGCCGAGCGCCACGGGGTGAACTTCGACCACCCCGACGCCTTCGATACCGCGCTCATGATCGAGCACCTCGTGCGCCTGGGAGCGGGTCAGCCGATCGAGAAGCCAACCTACGACTACGCGGCCCACACGCGTGCCGCACGCACCGAGCTGGTGCAGCCCAGCGAAGTCATCCTGGTGGACGGGATCCTCCTCTTCGCCGACAGCCGACTGCGATCGCTCTTCGACATCAAGATCTTCGTCGACGTGGCCGCCGACGTCCGTTTCATCCGCCGGCTCCAGCGGGATACGGCGGACCGCGGACGCACGATGGACACCGTCGTGGGCCAATACCTCACCACGGTCCGACCGATGCACCTCGAGTTCGTCGAGCCGTCCAAGCGCTATGCGGACATCATCATCCCAGAGGGCGGCGACAACCGGATCGCGATCGAGATGGTCGAAGCCCGGGTGGCGCACGAGATCCGCCGGCGCCGGCGCGAAGAGGCCTCCCCCGCGGAGCCCCCGGCATGATCCTCCGATGGCTCGCCGCGCCGCTCCTGCTGTCGGCGGCCGCGCCGCCGGTGGCCGCGCAGTGGGCAGTGCGGGAGACCGGCACCACGAGCGAACTGCGGTCGCTTTCCGTCCCGAGCGCGCGGGTGGCCTGGGCCGGCGGCCGAGGGGGCGTCGTGGTCCGGACCATAGACGGGGGCGGCACATGGGCCGTGGACACCGTGCCGGGCGCCGCGGACCTCTTCTTCATCGGCATCCACGCGGTGGACGGCGCGAGCGCGTACGCGCTCGGCACCAGCTTCGACGGCGGGCGCGCCGCGATCTTCACGACCCGGGACGGCGGCCGGACCTGGACCGAGCGCTATCGCCATCTCCATCCCGACATCTTCCTCGACGGGCTCGCGTTCTGGGATGCCGGTCGCGGGATCGCCTTCGGCGACCCGATCGACGGCGCGTTCGTCGTGCTCCGCACCGCCGACAGCGGGGCGACCTGGATCCGGCTCCCGCCGTCCGACCTCCCCCCCGCCCGCGCGGGCGAAGCCGCCTTCGCCGCGAGCGGGACCGCGATCACCGCCCGCCCCGGCGGCCGCGCCTGGTTCGGGACCGGCGGAGCCGGCGGCGGCCGGGTCTTCCGG
>JBFIUJ010000278.1:0-4143 GCA_041607595.1 Gemmatimonadales bacterium
ATGTTGCTGGTCGCCTTGTCCCGGCGGATGTGCTGCTCTCGGGTCTGGAGCGCCATCCGGAGCGCGGGACGGCCCTGCGCGTCCCGCGAGACCCCGATGATCCGCCCCGGGAGCTGCCGCTTGAACGCCTCGCGCGTGGCGAAGAACGCCGCGTGGGGGCCGCCATAGCCCATCGGCACGCCGAAGCGCTGGCTGTTCCCCACCGCGATGTCCGCGCCCCACTCCCCGGGCGGGGTGAGCAGGGTGAGGGCCAGCAGGTCCGTGGCCGCGGTGACCAGCGCTCCCTCGGCGTGGGCGCGCTCGCGGAGGGGCCGGAAGTCGTGGAGCGCGCCGTCGGTGGCGGGATACTGGACCAGGGCGCCCACGACCCCCGGGCCGAAGGTGAAGCGGGACGGGTCGTCCACCACCACCGTCACGCCGCGGGAGGCGGCACGGGTCTGCACCACCGCGATCGTCTGCGGATGGCAGCCGGTGTCCACTAGGTAGGTGGGCGTCTCGGTGGCGGGGGCGGCCGCCACGGTGAGGGCCATGGCCTCGGCAGCGGCGGTCGCCTCGTCCAGCAGGGAGGCGTTGGCGACTTCCAGCCCGGTGAGGTCCGCCACCATCGTCTGGAAGTTGAGCAGCGCCTCGAGCCGGCCCTGCGCGATCTCCGCCTGATACGGGGTGTAGGCGGTGTACCAGCCCGGGTTCTCCAGCACGTTGCGCTGGATCACCTGCGGGGTGAAGCAGCCGGCGTAGCCCTGGCCGAGGTAGGAGCGGAACACCTGGTTCTGGGCCGCCATCCCGCGGAGCGCCTGGAGCACGTCCCGCTCGCTCCGGCCGGGGGGCAGCGCCAGCGGCCGGCGGAGCTGGATGTCTTCGGGGACGACTGCGTCGATGAACTCCTCCATCGATGCGTACCCCAGGGTGTCGAGCATGGCCCGGATGTCCGCCGGCCGCGGGCCGAGGTGCCGATCCACGAACCGATCGCTCGGCAGCAGGGCCTCGAGGCCCGGGGTGTCGGCGGTGGCGCGCTGGGCGGGAGGGCGTGCGGTCGCGGGCGACCGCGGGGGAGAGGCTTTTCTGGTGGCCATGACTCGGTGAATCCTCGCGGGCTCAGCCCGCCATAGTAAGGAGCGCCCCGACCGAATCCGGCGGGGCGCCTCGGTGCGCGTGGCGGCCGCCCGGCCGGACCCACATCACTCGCCGATGTGCTTCCGATACGCGTCGGGGGCGAGCAGCTTCTTGAGCCCCGCCGCGTCGCTGTGACGGAGCTTGATCATCCACCCCTCCCCGTAGGGCTCCCGGTTCACGGCGGCCGGATCGTCCTCCAGCGCGCCGTTCACCTCCACGACCTCGCCGCTCAGCGGGGCGTAGAGATCGGAGACGGCCTTCACGGCCTCGATGGTCCCGAAGGTGGCGCCCCGCTCCACCGCGTCCCCCGGCTTGGGCAGGTTGATGAAGACGATGTCGCCCAGCTCGCCCTGCGCGTAGTCGGTGATGCCGATCTGCACGACCGGATCGTCGCCGGTGCGGCGGACGTACTCGTGCTCGGCGGTGTAGAGGAGGTCGTCCGGGATGCTGGACACGCGGGCCGTCCGGGGTTGGTGTGGGCGGGAGGAGGATAAGGCGGGAGGCGGCTCCCGGTCAAGCGCGCGCGGCGCGGCGCTCCAGCGCGGTCCACACCTCCCGGGCCCGCCGCTCCAGGGCGGCGAGGTCCGCGTCGTTGTCGATGACGTAGTCGCTCCGGGCGCGCTTGGCCTCGGCCGGCGCCTGGGCCCCGATCATCCGGTCGGCATCCTCCGGGGTGAGAGCGCGATGCGTGATGATCCGCTCCCGCCGGACCGCGGGCGGCGCGTCCACCAGCACGATCACGTCGAAGGCGTCGGGGTCGGCGGCCTCGAAGAGGAGCGGGATGTCGTTCACCACGATCCGATCGCCCCGCGCCTCGGCGTCGGCGAGCAGCCGGTCCCGCTGACGCCGGACCGCGGGGTGCACGATGGCGTTCAGCGCGGCGAGCGCGTCCTCGTCCCCGATCACCTTGCCGCGCAGCGCGGCCCGGTCCAGCTCGCCGCCGGGGAGGATGACGTCCCGCCCGAAGCGGAAGGCGATCTCCTGCAGCACCACCGACCCGGGGCGCTGGGCCTCCCGGACCAGCTGGTCGGCGTCGATGATCGTGGCGCCCCACTCCCGAAAGAGGCGCACCACGGTGGACTTGCCCGCGGCGATGTTGCCGGTGAGCGCGACGTTCAGCATCGCGGCGCTGGACCGACGCGGGGCTGGTGGGTCACAGGAGCGCGCGCTGGTCCTCGTCGGCGCGGGGAACCCGGTGGCAGTGGCGGCAGCGGGCCTCGTAGCTCTCCCGCCCGCCGACCATGATCGTCGGGGACTCCCACCGGGCGGGACGCCCGTCCACCAGCCGCTGGTTGCGGCTCGCCAGGTCGCCGCAGATCACGCAGATCGCCTGCAGCTTGTCCACCGACTCGGCGACCGCCATCAGGTCGCCCATCGAGCCGAAGGGCTCGCCCCGGAAGTCCGTGTCCGTGCCGGCGAGCACGACCCGCGTGCCCCGCATGGCCAGCGCGGTGGCGACCTGCAGGATCTCGGGGTCGAGGAACTGCGCCTCGTCGATCGCGACCAGGTGGGTCTCGGGGCGCACCAGCCGGAAGATCTCCGCGGCCGTGTCCACCGGCGCCGCGTCGAGCTCCCGGCCGTCGTGGCTGGCGACCGTGTACAGCCCGGCGTAGCGGGCGTCGAGGTGGGACTTGAAGACCTGCACCTGGCGCCGGGCGATGATGGCCCGGCGCACGCGGCGAATGAGCTCCTCGCTCTTGCCGCTGAACATCACCCCGCAGATGACCTCGATCCAACCGGGACGGCTACCGTGATACATCAGGACGGATTCCTCGCAGGACTCGGTGACGGACCTGCGGCCGAGGGGTGATGGCTCAGGAAGACGGGTCTCGGAAGTGGGGGCCGGGGGGGGAGCATAGCGCCCGAGCGGGTGGCGGTCAAGCAAACCCGCGAAACCCCAGAGATCTTGCGGTTTTCAGGGCAGAAGCGCGATATTGTCCGCGCTGCGCGGAGCTTCCGCGCGTCCGCGGCCGGTGCGCGGTCCAGCGTCGCCCGAGTCGGCGCCCGTCGCCGCAATCCCCAACGCCCCGCAAAGGAGTGTGACATGAACAAGATGGAGCTGGTGGAAGCCGTCGCGAACCATCTCGAGACCTCCAAGGCGCAAGCCGGGCAGATCGTCGACATGTTTTTCTCGGCGGAAGGCATCATCGCGAGCGAGCTCAAGAAGGGCCGCAACATCCAGATCACCGGATTCGGCAACTTCGAGACCCGCAAGCGGAAGGCCCGCCAGGGCCGCAACCCCCAGACCGGCAAGGTCATCAACATCAAGGCCTCGACCGTTCCGGCGTTCCGTCCCGGGAAGGCCCTGAAGGACATGGTCAACCGGAAGTAGGCCGGCGAGCCCGGCTCAGGCCGGGTCGCACGCAGCGCTCACACGGGCCACCCCGCTGGGTGGCCCGTTGCGCGTCCGGCCGGGTCAGCCGCGGGGCGTGGGGCCCCGATCCACCCGCGCGGTCACCCGCCGCTGCCGGATGGTCGTCCCGGTCAGGGCGGCCGCGATCCGCTCGGCCTCGCCGGCCGGCAGCTCGATCAGGCTGAAGGTGGGACGAAGCTCGATGCGCCCGATCCGCGTCCGGTCCACCCGCAGGGTCTTGGTCAGCGTCGCCACCAGGTCGTTGGGCGTCACCCCCTCCTTCTTCCCCACGCTCACGTAGACCTTCACCGTCCCCGAGGGCGCGTCCCCGGCCGGCGTCGCGGCCGCGCGCTCCGCCCCGCCCTCCGCCCGCCAGAGCGCGTAGAGGGCCGCCGCCACCTGGGCCGGCTCATACCGCTCGAAGAGGGGGGCCAGGGCGAGCCACGCGCCGGAGGGCGTGCCCCGGGCGATCGCCTCGGCGATCGCCGAGCGATGCGCCGCCGCGGTGCCCTGCACCTCCTCCAGCAGGCCGGGGAGCCGGAGCGGCCGCCGCGGCGCCGCGAGGCCCGCGACGTACGGCTCCGCCACCGGCGGCACCAGCAGGACCACCTCGCCCCGCTCGCGCCGCGCGGCCAGCAGCGCCGCGAGCCGATCCCGACTCGGCACGTCGTAGGCGA
>JBFIUJ010000279.1:0-4137 GCA_041607595.1 Gemmatimonadales bacterium
CGAGGAGGCCTGGGTCGAGACGCTCGCGACCCTGGAATCGGCTTGACAAGCCGGGGGCCTCCCGCCGTACTTCCGCGAGCCTCCCCAACCCTCCAGCGATTGCGAGCGATGAAGACTGCGACCTTCGAGACCAGCAAAGGCACCATCGTCGTCGAGCTGTTCGACGCGGAAGTGCCGAAGACGGTGGCCAACTTCGAGAAGCTGGCCAACGAGAAGTTCTACGACGGCACCCGCTTCCACCGGGTCATCGCCAACTTCATGGTCCAGGCCGGCGACCCCCTGAGCCGTGAGGAGAACCATCCCCGCGTCGGTACCGGTGGACCGGGCTACAAGATCAAGTGCGAGACCCACCTGAACACCCACAAGCACGTCGCCGGGACGCTCTCGATGGCGCACGCCGGCAAGGACACCGGGGGGAGCCAGTTCTTCATCTGCCACGGCCCCCAGCCGCATCTCGACGGGGTCCACACCGTCTTCGGCCAGGTGGTGACCGGTCAGGATGTGGTGAACAAGATCCACCAGAACGACGTGATCACCTCGATCCGCGTGAGCTGACCTGCACGTCGACTTCGCAGTCCTCGCCGATTACGCCCTGATCGATCAGCAGGGCAAGCTCTCGGTGCTGGGCATGTTCCAACACGTGTGGGCCACCGGGTTTCCCATGGTCCACCCGCGGACCCACCTGGTCCTGCGCGTCCGCGGCCGCCGCACTGAGATCGGCGTCCACCAGATTCGCATTCGCTTCGTAGATGAGGCGGGCACCGAGCTGCTGGGCGGCGAGGGGACCGTGCAATTCGGGGAGCCGCCGGCCGGCGTCACCGACGTCGAGGCGGGCGCGGTGCTGGTCTTCGACGTCCCCCTGCCGCGCCCCGGGCCCTATGCGTTCGAGATCTCGCTCAACGGCAACGAGGCCCTGCGGGTCCCGCTCACCGCCGGCGTGCTGCCACAAAGCGAGGGCGGTGACTGACGCCCCGGCCCGGGAACGGCGAGCCCGGTCTGGTCGCCCGCACCTGCGGCCGTAGCGCTCCGTCCACGCCGTCCACCGCCCTAGACCTCCCGAGTGCCATACACGTAGCTGTTGAGGACCTGGATCGTCTCCTCGCGGTCCTGGACGTCGAACGCCAGGACGTCCCCGCTCGTGACCAAGCCGACGAGTCCGTCCTCGTCCACGACGGGGAGATGACGGATGCGCTTGCTGGTCATCACGCTGCGGCACTCCTCCAGCGGCGTGTCCCCCCGACAGAAGGCGACGGGCGACGTCATCACCTCGCGGACCTTGGTGGCCGCCGCGTCACGCTGGGCCGCGACCACCCGACGAAGGATGTCCCGCTCGGTGAACATCCCGATGACGCGGCCGCCCTCGAGGACGACCAGCCCGCCGATGCCCTCCTCGTTCATTCGGCGCGCCGCATCCAACACGGTCGCCTCGGCCGTGATGCTGTGAACCTCCGACCCCTTCCGGCGGAGGACATCCTGGACGGTCGGCATGAGTCTACCTCCGGCTGCGTGAGTTCCGTTCTCGTCGAAGGTGCAGCCCGAGAGGCCGGGCGACAAGGCCGCCGGTTTTCGACCGCCCCGCCAGGCCCTACTATTCCGGGCACCCGACCCGACCCGAGGAGGTCGCCGTGGAGTGGACCCGCGACCGGGCGCTCGCCCTGATGCACGAGTACACCGCCTCCGATGCGCTGCGCAAGCACATGTACGCGGTGGAGATCGCCATGCGCGCGATGGCGACGCGGGTCGGGGCAGACCCCGAGGCCTGGGGGCTGGTCGGCCTCCTGCACGACTTCGACTACGAGCGCCACCCCAATCCCGATCACGCGGCGGGCGAGGGGCACCCGAGCGAGGGGGTGCGAGTCCTCCGGGCCCAGGGATTCCCGGAGGAGGGACTCCGCGCCATCCTCGGCCACGCCGATTACACGGGTGTGCCCCGCAGCACGCCGATGGCGCAGGCCCTCTACGGCGTGGACGAGCTGTGCGGCTTCCTGGTGGCCTGCGCGTTGGTGCGCCCCTCGCGGAGCCTCCGCGACCTCGAGGTCAAGAGCGTCCGCAAGAAGCTGAAGGACAAGGCCTTCGCCCGGGGCGTGAGCCGGGAGGACGTGGAGCGCGGAGCGGCCGAGCTGGGCATACCGTTGGACGAGCTCATCACCTTTGTCCTGGAGGCGCTCCGCCCCGGAGAGGCCGCCCTGGGACTCGGCGGCGCGCCGTGACCGTCGGGCTCACGACCGCCATCCCCGAGGTGGTGGATCGCGCCCTGGGCCGCGCGGCCGGCAGCCGACTGATTCCCGGCAACCGGGTCAGGCTGCTGCGCGACGGCCCCGAGGCCTACCCCGCCATGCTCCGGCTGATCGCCTCCGCCGCGAAGTGGGTCCACTTCGAGAATTACATCATTCGGGACGACGCCACAGGATGGCTGTTCGCCGAGGCGCTCGCGGCCCAGGCCAGGGCCGGCGTCCGGGTGCGGGTCCTGTACGACTGGCTCGGCTCCTTCGCGACGCAGGCCCGCTACTGGGCTTTTCTTCGGGGCGAGGGCGTCGAGGTGCGGGCCTTTCATCCACCGCGGCTGCTGGACCTGTTCGCCAACGTCAGCCGGAATCATCGCAAGCTGGTCGTGGCGGACGGGGCCAATGCCGTCACCGGAGGCCTCTGCATCGGAGACGAGTGGAGCGGGGACCGGGAGCGCGACGTGCTGCCCTGGCGGGATACGGCCATCGAGGTGGTGGGCCCCGCGGCCGCCGCGCTCGACCAGGCGTTCCTCGCCACCTGGCGGATGGCCGGAGGCAGCGTCGGGGAGGCCGACCGGGTGGGGGAGGTACCGCCGGCGGGCGAGGCCGCGCTCCGGGTGGTCGCCGGCGAGCCGGGACGTGAGCGGGTCTACCGAATCCTCGAGCTGCTGGCCACGGGGAGCCAGGAGCGGCTCTGGATCACCGACGCCTATATGGTGGCGCCCCGCCGGCTCTTCCACACGCTGCTGGATGCGGCCCGCGACGGGGTGGACGTCCGGCTCCTGGTGCCGGGGTCGAGCGACCTGCCCCTGGTGCGCAATCTCACGCGCGTCGGGTATCGGGACCTGCTGCGGAAGGGGGTCCGGATCTTCGAGTGGGCGGGCCCGATGCTCCACGCCAAGACCCTGGTGGCGGATGGGCGCTGGGTCCGGATCGGGTCGAGCAACCTGAACGCCTCCAGCCTGGTGGGGAACTACGAGCTGGACGTGCTGGTGGACGACCAGGGGTTCGCCGCCGAGCTCGAGGCGCAGTTCCGCCGGGACCTCGCCCAGAGCGCCGAGGTCGGCCGGCGGCCGCTGCGGGCCCCGGAGCGGCTCCGGCGCGTGCTGCCCATGGCGCTCGAGCGCGCCCCCCCGGAGCACTCGGCCCGGCACGAGCTGGGAGCCCGGGAGCGCCGGGGGCGGACCGCACTCGCGCTCCGCACCCTGGTGGCCGGTGCCCGTCGCTCCCTGTACGTCCCGCTCACCATCCTGCTCATCGTGCTCGCGGTGCTGTTCCTGGTCCTGCCCACGACCATGGCCTACGTCTTCGGTGCGCTCTGCGCCTGGTTCGCGGTCGCGGCGGGGCTGGAGGCCTTCCGCCGCCGCGTCGGCGAGTGGCCGGAGGCCACGGAACGGCTGTTCCGGCGCCCCCCCACCCATGGCTAGCGCTCAACGGCCCGGCGGCGGCGCGCGTATGGTGGCAGTGTCGGATGCCGAGCTGGCGGTGCTCGCCGCCGAGGGTGATCAGGAGGCCTTCGGGCGGCTGGCCGAGCGTTACGCGCCGCTGGCGCGCCGGCTAGCCCGGGCGGCCTTGGCCGACCCCCACGACGCCGACGATGCGGTCCAGGACGGCCTCCTGTCCGCCTGGCGCCACATCGCCCAGTACGACCCGGGTCGGCCCTTCCGGCCGTGGCTGATGCGGATCGTGGTGAATGCGGCGGCGGACTTGCGGCGGCGGCGGAAGGTCAGGCAGACGGAGCCGTTGGGGACCACGGTGGCCGGCGCCGGCCCCACGCCGGACCGCCTCACCGAGCGGGCGGAGCTGCGGGAGCGCCTCACCGAGGCCCTGGCCCGGCTCCCGGAGCGGCGCCGGGTGGCCCTGATGATGTTCGACGCGGAAGGCTATTCGCACGCCGAGATCGCCGAGGTGC
>JBFIUJ010000280.1:0-4136 GCA_041607595.1 Gemmatimonadales bacterium
CCGTCTCGAGGCCTAGGCCCGCCTTTCTCCAACGCCCCCCTCGACGCCGCGTCGCCCACAGCCTCTCGGTCACCGACCCATGCCCGACCGCAGGAAGATCGAGCCGAAGCTCGTCACCGTGCTCCGCGAGGGGTACTCCTGGGAGGCGTTCGGCCACTCTCACGGCCCTGGAGAGCGTGCACGACCACACCCGCCGGGAGGGGACCACTCTGATCCTCGCCGGGGTCCACGCTCAGCCGCTGGTCGCGATGCACCAGGCGGGCTTCGTCGAGCGGGTGGGAGAGGAGAACCTGACGGAGAGCCTGCGGCAGGCGATGCGGCGCGCCCGGACGATGCTGGGTTGGCGCCCGACCCCACGCCTCCCTCCGGGGTCCCCGAGGTCCGGCGGGAAGGGCGCGCCTTTGGCCCCGAGGGCTAGGCCCGCTCCACCAGCCAGCCGCCGAACACGAAGTTCCGGAAGAACCGGTGGGGGCGCTGGAAGCCGGCCTCCGAGAGAAGGGCGAGAATCCGCTCCTCCGGAACCCAGTGGACGCTCTCCTCCAGCTGCCGGCGGTAGACGTCCTGCTCGCCGGGCAGCATCCCTCGGTAGATCATGAACTCGAACCAGGCCTTGGTGTCGCGCCGGAACTCGGGCGATGACGGGTCGCCGTGGCCGTCCACCAGAACGAGCGGCGCGCCCGGACGGAGGCGCGCCGCGATGGCCTGCAGCAGCCCGAGCTTGGGACCGCCGTCCGGCATGAAGTGCATGACACAGATGAGGGTCGCCGCGTCGAACGCCGGCTCCGGCGGAAGATCCTCCAGATAGCCCCGGATCAGCCGCACCCGATCGTGCACGCCCGCCTCGCCGAGCCGGGCGCCGGCCTGGTGGATCATCTGGGCCGAGGGGTCCACGCCGGTGAGGCTCCAGCCCGGCCTTTCCCGCGCGAACGCCACCAGCTCCGAGCCGGTGCCGCAGCCGACCACCAGCACGCTCGCGCTCGGCCCCAGCGACCCCGCCAGGTGGGCCAGGGCGCTCGGGAAGAGATCGTCGTAGCCGGCGAAGACCTGCCGGATGCGCTCGTCGTAGTGGGCGCCGTATTCGGCGTCGAAATCAAAGCCCCGCCTGCCCATGTCCCCCGTCCGCGCTGCTGGCGCCGCAGGGATACCCAGGCAGGCGGGAAGCTGTCAACCGTGCTCCGGTTCCGCGCTCCGGCTCGGCCCCTCCACCAGATCTTCGATCTCCTGCGCCGCCCGGCGGAGGATCTCCGCGATAGCCTCGGTCCGATGGCTGTCGGGCCCGGCCCGCCACGCCGTGCGGAAGGCGAGGCGAGCCAGCCGGGCGAAGGCCTGGTTCACGTCGCCCATCGATCCGCCGGCCACCGAGCGTACCGCCTCCCGCACCCGATCCAGGATCTCGTCCACCACGTCGGCGTGCTCGTCGAGGAACGCCTCCCCCTCCGGGGTGATGTGGTAGACTTTCTTTCCCTCGGTGTCCACGGCGCGGACGTGGCCCTGGTCCTCCAGCATCTGGAGGGTGGGGTACACCGTGCCGGCGGAGGGCGTATACCAGCCGCCGAGCCGCTCCTCCAGCTCCTTCATGATCTCGTAGCCGTGGCGCGGCTTCTCCCGGAGGAGGCGGAGGATGACGTACTTGACCTCTCCCGACTCGAACATCTGCTTCCGCCGCCGGCCCTTCCCCCTCCCGCGGCTCCCGGAGCCGTAGGACCAGAACCGGGGTCCGAACCCGATGAAATCGCCGCAGATCCAGTCATCGCGCTTCACGGCCATCCTCCTTCTTTCGCTGCGCCGTCGCTCGGCGCGCCACGCCCGGTGCGTCCGCTCGGATTCCCGGGCCACCATGTCCCGGGCCGCCAGAGAGGGGGCCCAGGAGCACGCTATGTCGTGCGACATAACGTACGATATATCGTAGAAATCCGCAAGAGGGCGCGCGCGCAACCCTACCGGGCCCCGAGGCATCTCTAAGTCACGTGGGCCGCTGGCGCGCCAAGGCGCCGGCCCGCGACGATCCACAAACTTCCCCCCACACCAAGAGGTCCCGGGCCGGAGGCCAAGGTACGACACCGGCCCAGGGACCCCCCACCTCTCGGTCGTCTCAGTCCGCCTCCCGGCCGGCGTCATCCAGCCGTCCGGCCTGTCGCAGGGCCCGGCGCAGCAGGAACTCGATCTGTGCGTTCACGCTCCGGAGATCGTCGCGGGCCCACCGCTCCAGCGCGGTGTGGACCCGCGGGTCCATCCGGAGCAGGAACGGTTTCCGCTCGCCCATGGGCGCCGCCTCAGGTGTACAGCGATCCGGTGTTCACCACCGGTGTCGTGGCGCGGTCCGAGCACAGCACCACCAGCAGGTTGCTCACCATGGCGGCCTTCCGCTCCTCGTCCAGCCGGACGATGTTCTGCTTCGCGAGCTTCTCGAGCGCCATCTCCACCATCCCCACCGCGCCCTCGACGATCTTCTGCCGAGCCGCGATGATCGCGGTCGCCTGTTGGCGCTGGAGCATCGGCCCCGCGATCTCCGGCGCATAGGCGAGGTGGCTGATCCGCGCCTCCAGCACCTTGACGCCGGCCTTCTCCAGCCGATCCTGGATCTCGCGCTGCAGCCGCTCCGCGATGTCTCCCAGGTTCCCGGTCAGCGAGATCTCCCCTTCCTCGTAGGTGTCGTAGGGGTAGTTGGTCGCCAGGCCCCGGACGGCCGACTCGCTCTGCACGTGCACGTAGTCCTCGTAGTTGTCCACCTCGAACATCGCCTCGGCGGTATCCACGACTTTCCAGACCACCACCGCGGCGATCTCGATCGGATTGCCCCGGTTGTCGTTCACCTTGAGCTTGCCGGTCTCGAAGTTCCGCACCCGCACCGAGATCTTGCGCTTGGTGTAGAACGGGTTGGCCCACCGCAGCCCGGGCTCGCGCACCGTGCCGGCGTACCGGCCGAACAGCTGCAGCACTTTGGACTCGTTCGGGTTCACCACGAAGAGACCGGCCAACAGGACCAGCAGCACCACGAATACCAGCGCGGTGACGACGCCCAGCCGCGCGTCGTCCGCGCGGACCGCCTCCACGAACTGGTAGCCGTCCACCACCAGGGCCAGCAGCAGGACCAGCAGCCAGGCCAGCCCCGAGCTCCCCTCGCGCCTGATCTCCCGAATCATCTCGCCACTCCTCCAACTAGGTATCAGTATGATATCATGATACTACCACGGACGCAATCCCCGGCCGGGCCGGTGGTTGCCCGGCCTCCGCCTGTGCGGTCTCCTGGCGGCGTGGCGTCCCCACGGGCGACCTTCCCACCAACCACACAGGAAAGGGACCTCCGATGCGGAGCCTCGTGACCGGATTGCTCGCGGCGGGCCTCGCCCTCTCGGCCGCCCCCTGCCTCGCCCAGGGAGCCGACTCGACGATCACCGACGCCTGCCGAGCGGCCGAGCGCCGCCAGTTCGATTTCTGGATGGGGTCGTGGGTGGTGACGGACACCGCCGGGAACACGGTCGGCGCCAACCGCATCAGCCGGATCGCCGGGGGATGCGGCCTGCTTGAGGAGTGGCGCGCTGCCAGCGGCGGTGAGGGGAAGAGCATCAACACCTACCGCCCGAGCACCGGCCGCTGGACCCAGCACTGGGTGGACGGGCTCGGGACGGTGCTCGACCTCTCCGGCGGACTGGAGGGCGGCAGTATGGTCCTCCTCGGCGAGCGGACCACCCCGCGCGGGCCGGTCGTGGACCGGGTGACCTGGACTCCGCTCGCGGACGGGTCGGTCCGCCAGGTCTGGGACATCTCCTCCGACGGGCGCGCGACCTGGCGCACCATCTTCGACGGCTTGTATCGGCGGGCGCCGTAGGCGCGGGGCACACCCCGGACCCGACGCCTCCCGCCCCGGGGGGCGTTATGCTTCCCGGCCTACGCGCACCGCCCCGACGACGGCGACCGCACCCGGTTCACCCCATGACCGACGAATCCTCCCCACCCTGCCCCGCGACCGACGCGGCCGCAGGAGGCGCGGGGGGCGGCCGGGTCTGGCGGTCGCTCGGCCGCGGCCTCGCCGCCCACGGCCATTGGATGGGGCTCGGTCTCGTCGCGCTCGGGGTTTGGCTGCGATGCAGCGACAAGCTGCTGTACTGGGTCAACCCGGACGAGGGAATCAACTA
>JBFIUJ010000281.1:0-4094 GCA_041607595.1 Gemmatimonadales bacterium
GTGGAGGTCCCGGCCGAGTACGAGACGGTGCGGGTGCGAAAGCTCCTCTCGCCAGGGCGCGAGCGGCGCGAGGCGGTGCCTGAGCTCTACCAGACGGTGACCGATCAGCGTCTGGTGCACGAGGGAACCGTCGCGTGGCGGCCCATCCTGTGCGAGACGAACACGACCCCGGACGTCGTGCGCCGCCTGCAGCGGGCGCTCATCGACGCGGGCTATCCGGTCGGTCCCGTCGACGGCAGGCTCGGGGCCCGCACCCGCAGGCGCACCTCGCCCGTGTGCTCCAGGAACTCGTGGCCCGGGGAGGGGGCCGGCGCGGCCGACTTCCTCAGGCGTGCACCGCGAACGGCAGCACCGTGGGCTGCACCAGCCGGGCGAAGTCGGCATACGCCATCCGCAGCAGCTGGGTGTGCGAGCCCGCGTTGAAGGCGATCTCCTCGTCCTCCGTCAGGCTCTCGGAGACATAGACCGGCATGTCGTAGAGGTTGCCGAACGGCGGCATCGCCCCCAGCTCGCAGCCGGGGAAGAGCCCGCGGAAATCGTCCTCGGTGGCCAGCAACGCCGTCTTGCCCGTCTCCGCCTCGAGCCGTCCGAGGTCCACCCGCTCGGAGGCGGGGAGCACGGCCATCGCGAGCGCGCCGTCGAGCCTGACCATCACGGTCTTGGCGAGCTCCTGGCCGGGCACGTGGGCCCTCGCCGCGATCTCCATCGCGGTGTACGCCGGGGAGTGGGTGATCACGGTGTACTTCACCCGCTCCTGGTTCAGGTACTTCGTGAGCAGTTCGACTGGCATGGGATCCTCCTGGGATGGGCGATCGAGTCTTCGGCGCAGCCCCGCCGACCTCATCCGGTGCGGTCGGCCGGCCGCGTCCGGCTCTCCTCGAGCAGGGCCAGGACCTCCGCATCGCCGGTGGGGCGGAAGTCGTCGTACCAGTGGCCCACGGACCGGAAGTCCCTCGGCACCGCGACGCACACCACGCGATCGGCTACCCGGGACAGTCGCGCCGCCGACTCCGCGGCGCACACCGGCACCGCGAGGACGACGCGCTTCGGCGAGCCCTGGCGCACCGAGGCGATCGCGGCCTCGGCGCTCAGCCCCGTGGCGAGCCCGTCGTCCACCAGAATCACGGTGCGGCCCCGGACGTCCGGGGCGGGCCGCCCCTGCCGGTAGGCCTGCTCCCGGCGGGCCAGCTCCGCGCGCTCGGCCTCGACCACGCGATCCACCGCGCCGAACGGCACGCCGAGCCTGCGGATCGCCGGCTCGTCCAGCAGTCGCGCGCCGTCGGCGATGGCGCCGATGGCGAGCTCGGGGTGCTCGGGGTGACCGATCTTCCGCACGACCAGCACGTCGAGCGGGGCGTCGAGCCGCCGGGCGACCTCCGCGGCCACCGGTACGCCCCCGCGGGGCAGGCCGAGGACGATCGGATGCTCGGCCCGGAGATCCTGCACCGCGTCGGCGAGCCGCCGACCGGCCTCCACACGATCCTGGAACTTCGCCCGGGGAAACACGCCGCCAGGTACCTCCTTCGGGGCGATCACCGGTCCTCCCGGCGGAGGGCCCGGGCGCCTCCTCCTCTATAGATGGCCCCTCGGGCCTGAATTGACCATGAAGGTTTCAGGAGGCCGCGCATGGACGGCGAAACCAACAGCTGGGCGCATTCCACGCGGGCCACGGGGACACGGTAGGAGCCTGCACCCGACCCGCCTGCAGACCGGGCATCCTCTCCGGGAGAGAGGATCGCCCGGCTATGTCACTGGTAGCTCATCGCCGGCAGCCCGGCATGCTTCCGCAGGAGCGCCAGCTGCCCCAGGTGGTAGCTCTCGTGCTGCACCAGGAATGCGAGCACGCCGAGCACGGTGGGGTTGGGCATCGGGAACCGGGTCGAGACCGAGGCATCCAGCTCGGCCGCCGTGATCGCCTCCAGCCGGTCGCGGAGCGCGCGGGCGGCGTCGGTCCACGCCTCGCGGGATTCGTCGAGGGTCGGGAGCCGCTTCAGGTCGTCGATGCTGCGCGCCCCGGCGAGCGCTTCCGCCAGCGGGTTCGGCCGCTTGGCCCCGAGGATCTCGAGCAGGTAGAAGCGGGCATCCGCCATGTGCGCGGCGATGAAGGCCGCATGGTTGGTGGCGCTCGACGGCCGCTGGCTGGCCTGTTCCTCGGTGAGGCCGTCCAGGCAGTTGCGAAAGAGGCGGGTGTTGAGCCGCAGCAGATCGGCGAACGGCGCGGTGCGGGCTTCCATGGGAGACCGGTGGGTGAGGGGTATCGACACGCCGCGGCGGGAGCGGCGGTCGAATGGAGACTCCGCCCCTCGGTGGTGGGGCGGCAGGTGTTGCGCCTGGCCTAACGCGGACGGGCGCTCGCCAATCCGGAGAACACGAAGCGATACGACTGGGCCGTGCTGTCCCAGTCCGCCCGGAAGTGCGTGGGGTAGCGGCCGGTCGCCGGTCGGTCCGGCACGTCCGGCACCGCCACCGTGAAGCTCCGCCGCTGGAGCAGCTCCTCCCGCGCGAGCATCGGCTCCAGGTAGATCGGCTTCTGGCGGTAGTAGCCCACGACCATGGTCTTCCCGAACGGCGTCGTCGCCTCCAGCTCCAGCGCCGGCATCGCGTGCATTCCCATCCCGGGCACGCAGAGCCCGACCAGGGTCCCCAGCTCCGGGAGGGTCAGGTCGGGCAGCGCGTAGGCGGTCGGCAGCCGGGCCGGCTTGGCCGTGTCGGCGCAGTCGATCGCGGCCAGCTCGGCGAGCGATGCGGTGTTGAAGTGGAAGTCGAAATGCGGCACCAGGTAGGGGCCTGGCGGATGGCCGTGGGCCTCCCAGAAGATCGTCAGGTTGTCGAAGCCGGTCGCGGCGCGGACCGCGTCCGGCAGCGGGATGTCCGCCAGCGACTTGGGCGGAAAGACCATCGGCGCATCCAGCTGCGCGTTCTCGATCGAAGCCAGGGGGACCGTGGCGCCGAACTCCACCAGGTTTCCGTCGGACTCCATACCCCAGGTACATACCTCCGCGCCGTTGACCGGCCGGCACTCTCCCGCCACGGCCCGATCTCCGGCGCATCCCGGGAGCCCCGCAAGGAGGAGCCCGACCAGTCCGGCGGTCAGCCCGACCGCCCGGTCACGTGACGTCCGTTGCATCAGACCTCCAGGGGGATGGAGTGCCGCCGGTGCCCAGACTCCCTGAACCTACGCCGGAGCCCTGCCGGCGCGAGGGGGTCCGACGATCAGGGTGGTGGGGGGTGGGAGGCCGATTCCACGGGGTCGCGGAGGAGGCGGAGCAGGAACCAGCCGTGGATCGCGCCCACCGTGGCCCCGGCCGCCAGGCACGCGAGACCGACCGTGAGCCCGATCCGCCATGGGCTTGCCCCCTCCGTCAGCGTTCCGGCGCCGAGGAACACCACCACCATCCCGGCCGCCCAGGCGAGCGCGTTGGCCGCGATCCAGCGCCACACCCGCCGGACGTGGCGCCGCAGCACGACCGCCTGGGCCCCTGCCAGCACCGGGCCCAAGACGAGCCCCATTACGGCCGCGAGGACGAGGGTCGCGGCCGTGGACGGCTCGACCGGCGGTGTGGAGCCGGGCGGCGGGCCTCGCAGGCCCATCACGGTGCTCGGGATCATCCCCAGGAGCCAAGCCGTGCCGGCGCCGAGCACCGTCGCCCATATCCAGTGAATCGCGCTGATCCGGGGGATTCCCGTCCGGAGAACCCTGGCCTGAGCATAGCCCACCAAGCCGCCCTCGAGCGCGGCACCGGCCACGACCGCGAACGCCGCCCCTCCCACCACGACCGCCGGGTTCGCGTCCTCCGGGCGGCTGAACAAGAGGTAGCCGAGCACGAAGGTGCCGCCGAGGCCCACCAGCTCGCTCCAGGCGTTGGCCCAGATCCAGCGACGATAGAGCGACGCTGCCGGCACCGACGAGGGTCCTCCCTCCGGGCTGTGCTCGGGTCTGTCCCCAGGGCTCACATCGGTCCCCTCGGCCGTCGCCGGACGACGAGGTACGCTGCGGCCGCCGCCGCCATCGCGGCGGTCGCGCCGGCGCTCGGGCCGATCCCGAAGAGGATCTGCCCGGCGGTCATCGCCAGGGCGACGACCAGGGCTACCAC
>JBFIUJ010000282.1:0-4092 GCA_041607595.1 Gemmatimonadales bacterium
CGCCGCCTGCACCACGACCCGGATCTCGCCGGGGCCCGGCTCGCCGCGCGGAACCTCCGCCAGGCGGATCACCTCCGGGCCGCCCGCTCCGTCGTAGACTACCGCTCGCATCGTGCTCATGGACACCAAAGGTAATGCGCGAGAGACTCCAGGCATGATCACCTACTGCGGGATCGCCGCCGGCCATCCGTGGCACGGCCCCTACCACGACGACGAGTACGGCTTCCCCCTCACCGAGGACGCCGCGCTGTTCGAGCGGCTCGTCCTCGAGATCAACCAGGCCGGCCTCTCCTGGCTCACCATCCTGAAGAAGCGCGAGGCCTTCCACCGCGCGTACCGCGGCTTCGATCCGGCCGTCGTGGCGCGGTTCGGTGCCCGCGAGCGCCGGCGCCTCCTGGCCGACGCCGGGATCGTCCGCAACCGCCTCAAGGTGGAGGCCGCGATTGCCAACGCCAAGACCCTCCTCCAGCTGCGGCAATCCCACGGCTCCTTCCACGCCTGGCTCGCCGCCCACCACCCCCTGCCCAAGGCCGAGTGGGTGAAGCTCTTCAAGCAGACCTTCCGCTTCACCGGCGGCGAGATCGTTGGCGAGTTCCTGATGAGCACCGGGTGGCTCCCCGGCGCGCACGTGGAGAGCTGCCCGGTCTACCGCCGGATCGCTCGGCTGGGGCCGCCCTGGATGAGTCGCGAGTCGAGAGTCGCGAGTCGAAAGAAGTGAACGACGCTCACCATCGCTCTGGACTCTCGACTCTCAGCGCTCGACCGCTCTGGACTCCCGACTCTCAGCTCTCGACTCATGTTCACCCACCTCCACGTCCGCACTCACTTCTCCTTCGGCGACGGCGCCTCGAGTCCCGAGGCGCTGGTCCGGGCCGCCCTCGAGCGCGGCTTCGACGCGCTGGCCTGCACCGACACCAACGGGGTCTACGGCGCGGTGGAGTTCCAGCAGGCGGCCGAGGAGGCCGGCCTCCGGCCGATCCTCGGCGCGCGCCTCGCGGCCGGCGGCCGGGAGGCGGTCGTCCTCGCCGCCGACGAGCGGGGGTGGGCGGCCCTCTGCCGGGCGGTGACCTCCATCCGCTGGGCGGAGCGCGACGAGGGAGGGTCGGCGCCCGCGCTCGACGACCTGCTCGCCGAGGACCGCGCGGGCCTCGTCGTCCTCACGCCCGATCCGGACCTGCTCGAGGGCCTCGCCGCGCGCTCGGGCCCGGCCGACCTGTACGCCGAGCTGCGCCCGGGCAAGGCGCGCCATGCGACGCTGGCGGCCGCCCGACGGCTCGGCCTCCCCGCCGTGGCGACCAACGCGGTCGTGATGGCCCATCCGGAGGAGTGGGCCCGGCATCGGCTGCTGAGGGCGATCGCGGCGAACACGACGCTCGCGGCCCTCCCCCCGAGCGCCCTCGCGCCGCGCGAGGCTTGGCTCCGTCCGGCCCCGGATCTCGCCCGGCACTTCCCCGACTGTCCCGAGGCCCTGCGCGCCGCCGCGGAGATCGCCGAGTGCTGCCGCTACCGCATTCCGTTCGGCCGCACCGTGCCGCCCCGCCTCGCCGACACCGCCGACGCGCTGGGACGCCTGCGGGCCCAGGCGTACGACGGCGCCCGGCGCCGCTACGGCACCGTCGCCCCGGTCACCCGGGACCGCCTGGAGCACGAGCTGGGCATCATCGCGCAGAAGGGGTTCGCCGACTACTTCCTGGTGGTGCGCGACATCGTGGAGCACGGCCCGACCCACTGCGGCCGGGGCTCCGTCGCCAACTCCATCGTGAGCTACTGCCTGGGCATCACCCACGTGGAGCCGCTCGGCGCGGGGCTCCTCTTCGAGCGCTTCCTCAACCCGGAGCGCACCGACCCGCCGGACATCGACCTCGATTTTCCCTGGGACGAGCGGGACCAGGTCCTGGCCTACGTGTTCCGCCGCTATCCCCGGCCGCAGGCCGCGATGGTCGCCAACCACAACTGCTTCCGGCTCCGCGGCGCGCTGCGCGAGGTGGCCAAGGTGCATGGCCGCCCGGCGGGCGAGATCCGCGAGGTCACCCGCCGGATCCCGTGGTACTCGGAGGGCGTCCCGCTCCGGGACCTGCTGGCCACCCACCCTAACTTCGCCGGGCTCAATCTGCCCGACGCCTGGCGGGACTACGCGGCCCTGGCCCAGCCGCTCGTGGGGACCCCGCGCCATCTGTCGCTCCACCCCGGCGGGGTCGTCGTCGTGCCGACCGCCCTGACCGACTACGTCCCGCTGGAGCGCGCCGCGAAGCAGCTTGACGGCGCGCCCGACGTGCCGTTGCCCGTGATCCAGTTCGAGAAGGACGGGGCCGAGGACGCGGGGCTCGTGAAGATCGACCTCCTGGGGAATCGGTCCCTCGCCGTCATCCGCGACGCGATCTCCACCGTGCACGCCAACACCGGCCGGGCGATCGACTACACCTCCTCCGATCCGGCCGACGACGAGGCCACCCGTGCCCTCTTCCGCACCGGCCGGACCATGGGCGTCTTCTACACCGAGTCGCCCGCGTCCCGCCTCCTCTGCGCCAAGTCCCGGGCGGACACCTTCGAGCTGCTGGTGCTCAACACCAGCATCATCCGCCCGGCCTCGAACCGCTTCATCCGCACCTACCTCGAGCGGCTCCACGGCGCGCCCTACGAGCCGCTCGACCCCTCCCTGCGCGACGTGCTGAGCGAGACCTTCGGGGTCATGGTCTACCAGGAGGACGTGGTCAACGTCTGCGCGGTGTTCGCCGGGATGCCCCTCGCCACCGGCGACGGGCTCCGGAAGGCGCTCTCCAAGAAGCGGCCGGTGAAGCACCTCGCCGCGTACGCCGAGGAGTTCTTCGCCGGGGCCGCCGCGCTGGGACGGGATCCGGTCGTCGCCCAGCGGGTGTGGGAGATGGTCATGTCCTTCGCGGGCTACAGCTTCTGCAAGGGGCACTCCTGCTCCTACATCCAGGTGGCCCAGCACTCCTGCTATCTCCGCGCCCACTATCCCGCGGAGTTCATGGCGGCGGTGCTCGCCAACGGCGGCGGGTTCTATCACCCCTTCGCCTACGTCGCGGAGGCGATGCGCATGGGCCTCACCATCCTCCCCCCGGACGTGAACGCCAGCGAGTTCCGGTGCACCGGGCGCGATCGCGTGCTGCGGATCGGGCTCCAGTTCGTCAAAGGCCTCTCCGCCGACGCCTGCGACCGCATCCTCGCCGCCCGCCGGTCCCCCTACCGGAGCCTGGCCGACCTGCGGCGCCGCACCGGCCTCGCCTCCGACGACCTCCGGCGGCTGGTCAAGGTCGGGGCGCTCGACGCGATCGCGGCCGGCCGGACCCGCCCGATGCTGCTCTGGGCGGTGGACTCTGACCAACAGCGAAGAGCGAAAGGCAATAGGGGAAGGGGCCCCGCTGCCGCCCCCGCCCCCCATTCGCTTTTCGCCGACTCCACCTCCGCCGAGCCGCCGAGGCTCCGGGCGTACGGCGCGGAGCGACGGCGGCGCGAGGAGTACGCCGCCCTCGGCTTCACCACCGACGCGCACCCGATGCAGCTCTACACCGATCGGCTGCGCCGCTTCCGCCTCGTGCCCAGCGCCGCCCTCGGCGACCACGTGGGCCGGAGCGTGCTGGCCGCCGGGATGCTCACGACGGCGAAGCCGGTGCACACCGCGCGGGACGAGCCGATGGAGTTCGCCACCTTCGACGACGGCCACGGCCTCATCGAGACGGTCCTGTTCCCCGACGTCTACCGGGCCCGCGGCCACGTGCTCTTCGACCAGGGACCGTTCATCTTCCGGGGACGGGTCGAGGAGGAGTTCGGCGCCGTGACCGTCACGATCACCCACCTCGAGCGGCTCGAGCGGATGCTGGCCCGTCTCCGTCCGCCCCCGCCGCGCGAGCGGACCTCTCCCCCGTGACCCGCGTCACGCCCGCGCGCCGCGCTCGTCCCCTACCTTGGGAGAGTCTTCGACCACCCGAGCCACCGAGAGCCCCATGCGCCGCCGCATGTCCGCCACCGTCATCCTCCTGGCCCTCGTGGCCCTCCCAATCGCCTGCAACGGCCAGGTGGTGGACGGCCCGTCGGACCCGCCGGCTCCGCCACCCCCACCCCCCCCCCCCC
>JBFIUJ010000283.1:0-4090 GCA_041607595.1 Gemmatimonadales bacterium
CATCATCGACGTCTCCGCCGGGCAGACCGTGGAGGACCAGCGGCCGGTCTACGGCCGCCAGTTCCAGACCCCCTTCAGCGATCGGATCCGGCACGAGGTCGGCATTCCCACGATGGCGGTGGGCAACATCTCGGCCTTCACCGACGTGAACAGCATCCTGGCGGCCGGCCGGGCCGATCTCTGCCTGCTGGCCCGGGCGCACCTCTGGGATCCTTACTGGACCCGGCACGCGGCCTACGAGCTGGGGCACCGGCTCGGCTGGCCGGATCCGTACTCCACCCTGGACCGGTACACGCCGCGCTTCACGTGAGGAGCGGGGGCGGGGGCGGGGCGACGGCTGTACATTCCGGCATCCAGCTCACAACCGCCGCGGACCGCAATGCCGAGCTACGCCGAGTACCTCAGGATCGACGAGCTGCTGACGCTGCAACGGCCACTCTCGGACGGGCCGGAGCACGACGAGATGCTGTTCATCATCGTGCACCAGGTCTATGAGCTCTGGTTCAAGGAAGTGCTGCACGAGCTGGATCACCTCATGCGGCTCCTGGGGGAGGGCCGGACCCAGCCAGCGCTCGGCACCTTGAAGCGGGTCCTCACCATTCTGAAGGTGCTGGTGTCCCAGCTGGACGTCCTCGAGACGATGACGCCGCTCGAGTTCCTCACGTTCCGGGACCGGCTGGAATCGGGCAGCGGGTTCCAATCGGCCCAGTTCCGGGAGCTGGAGTTCGTGCTCGGGGTCAAGAGCCGCGGCGCCATCGAGCGCGCCGAGGCGGGGAGCGCCGCGCGGGAGCGGTTGGAGCAACGCTATGCCGGCCCCACGCTGTGGGATGCCTTCCTGCGCTATCTCTCGGCCCAGGGCCGGGCGGTGCCCCGCGCGGCGCTCGAGCGGGACGTGACCGAGCCGATCGCTCCTTCGCCGGAGGTCCAGCGGCTCCTGATCGAGGTGTACCGGAACGAGCCCATGATCCTGCCGATGTGCGAGCGCCTGGTGGACCTGGACGAGGGGATCCAGGAGTGGCGCTACCGGCACGTGAAGATGGTGCAGCGGACGATCGGCACGAAGCGCGGGACCGGCGGCTCGGCGGGCGCCGAGTATCTGGCGACCACCCTGATGAAGCCCGCCTTTCCGGACCTGTGGGAGATCCGCGCCGCCCTGTGACGACCCCCACCGCTTCCCGCTGGCCCGGCGCGGCGAATCCGACCGCCGATCCCAACCCGTTGGCGGCGCACTACCGCCGCTTCCGGGTGACCGAGCGGATCCTGCTCACCGGCCACTCCCACCAGGCCTGGCCCGACGTGGCGGCCGAGGGGCATGCCCGGGCCTGGGAGGACGCGGCCCGGCTGGTGGACGAGAAGTGGGAGCGCGCGTTCGCCCAGGCGGAGCGGGTGTCCCGTGGGTACGCGACGCTGCTGGGAGACGCGGACGACTGGCCGTCGGTCGCGCTGGCGCCCAGCACCCACGACCTCTTGGTGAAGCTCCTCTCCGCGCTCCCGCTGCAGGCACGTCCCAGGCTCGTGACCACGGACGGGGAGTTCCATGCGATCCGCCGGCAGCTGGCCCGCCTGGCCGAGGAGGGGGTCGAGGTGGTGCTGGTGCCGTCCGACCCGGCCGACGCGGTGGCCGACCGGCTGGCCTCGGCCGTGAACGGGCGGACCGCGGCGGTGCTGGTGTCCTCGGTGCTCTACCAGAGCGCCCGGATCGTGCCGGACCTGGGACGCACGATGGAGGCCTGCGCCCGGGCCGGGGTCCCGCTGGTGGTGGACATGTATCACGCGCTCAACGTGGTCCCCGTGTCCTTGGAGCGGGAGGGACTGGCCGGGGCGTACGTGGTGGGCGGCGGCTACAAGTACTGCCAGCTCGGCGAGGGCAACGGCTTCCTGCGGATTCCGCCCGACTGCGACCTCCGCCCGGTGATGACCGGCTGGTTCAGCGAGTTCGCCGAGCTGACGGCGGAGCAGCGACCGGGCCAGGTGGCCTACGGCGCGGGGGCCGCGCGCTTCGCCGGCGCCACCTACGATCCGACGAGCCAGTATCGGGGAGCGGCGGTCTTCGATTTCTTCGCCCGCGAGGGGCTGGCCCCCACTGCGCTCCGGCGGATCAGCCAGCACCAGATGGGCATCTTGGCCCGGGGCTTCGACGCCCTCGACCTCGATCCGCGTCGCATCACGCGCGACCGCTCGGTGCCGCTCGAGGGCCTCGGCGGCTTCCTCGCGCTCGAGAGCCCGCACGCGGGCGAGCTGCGGCGGCGCCTCCTCGCGGCCGGCGTCTACACCGACCATCGCGACCGCATCCTCCGGCTCGGCCCCGCACCGTACCTGTCGGACCGGCAGCTGGAGGCCGGGCTCGCCGCGCTGGCCGAGGCGGTGCGCGGACTCGACGTGTCGAAGGAGGGCGGATGACGGAGACCCGCATCCGCTACGCCGTGCACCCCAGGGCGCATATGGTGGAGCCGTGGATCGCCGCCCTGCCGGCCCAGACCGGCCGGCTACTCGAGACGGGCGGGTTCGCCACGAAGGACCGCATCACCCACCGGTTCGCCATCACCTCGGTGGATCAGGTCGACGCGGAGGTTGGGCAATGGCTGGAGACCGCGTGCCGGATGGACGAGTAGCAAGCGAGCAGCTGGACCGAGACGTGCGCCTGGCGGTCTACCGACAGCTGATCGAAGGCGGCGGACGCCCGGCGCTGTCCGATCTGGTATCCGCGACGGGCCTGGGCGAGGCGGACGTGCGCGCCGCGCTGGACCGCCTCCACGAGCGCCACGAGCTGGTGCTGGACGAGGAGACGCGGGCTGTGCTGATGGCCATGCCGTTCTCCGCGGTCCCCACCGGCTACCGGGTCTACACCCCGAAGGGCATGTGGTACGGCAACTGCGCCTGGGACGCGTTGGGCATCGCGGCGGCCCTGCACACGACCGCCCGAGTCGAGGCCCGGTGCGACGACTGCGGCGAGGCGCTCACGCTGGTGGTGCGGGAAGACGGCCTGGAGTCGGGGACCGAGGTGGTCCACTTCGCGGTCCCCGCCGCGAAGTGGTGGGAGGACATCGGCTTCACCTGAGCGACGATCCTCCTCTTCCGGTCGGAAGAGCACGCCCTACGATGGTCCCGGGAGCGAGACCGCTCGCCGGGCGCCGTCGTGCCGGCGCGGCAGATGTGGGAGCTGGCACGGGTCTGGTACGAGGATCGGCTGGCGCCCGGATGGAAGCGCAAGTCCCGTGCGGAATACCAGCGGCTGTTGGAGGGGGTGGGCCTCTCGGGCCCGTTCTGGCGGCTCGGGTGAGGCCCGCCGCGGTCCGCGCGGCCAGGGATCGAATTCGACAGGGGGCACCGTGACGACCTTCCGAGCGGCCTGCGTGCTGGCTCTCGCTCCGTGCGCCGCGGCCGCGACGCCGGCCACCGCCCAGGACCTGGGACGGATCGACTTCCCCACGTCGGGGCAGGCGGCGGCGCAGCCGGACTTCATCCAGGGCGTGCTGCTGCTGCACAGCTTCGAGTACGGCAGGGCGGGCGCGGCGTTCCGGCGGGCACAGGAGCGGGATCCGGCCTTCGCGATGGCGTACTGGGGCGAGGCGCTGACCTACACCCACCCGGTCTGGAACCAGCAGGACGTGCCCGCCGCGCGGGCGGCGCTGCAGCGCCTGGGCCGGACCCGGGAGGCGAGGCTCGCGAAGGCTCCCACCGAGCGGGAGCGGATGTACCTCGCGGCGGTGGAGCAGCTCTACGGGGAGGGCGCCAAGGCTCGGCGCGACACGCTCTATGCGGATGCGCTGGCCGAGCTGGTGCGGGCGTATCCGGAGGACGACGAGGCGAAGGTCTTCTACGCCGTGGCGCTCCTGGGGCTGAGCCAGGGCGTCCGGGACGTGCCCAGCTACATGCGCGCGGGGGCGATCGCCGGGGACGTCTTCCGGCGGAACGAGGACCATCCGGGCGCGGCGCACTTCATGATTCACGCGTTCGACGATCCGACCCATGCGCCGCTCGGGCTCCACGCCGCCCGGCGGTACTCGGTGATCGCCCCCGAGGCGCCGCACGCCCAGCACATGACCACCCACATCTTCCTCGCCCTGGGGATGTGGGACGACGTCGTCTC
>JBFIUJ010000284.1:0-4051 GCA_041607595.1 Gemmatimonadales bacterium
GATCGGATCGAAGCGCACCGGAACCCAGGCGTCGACCGGTTGGCCGTCCTTCGTGGCGGGGGCCCAGGTCATCCGCCGGGCGTACTCCAGGACCGCGCGCTCGAACGGGAGGTTGCTCGACGGGCGACCCGCCATGATCTCGGCCGTCTGGCCCTCGGCGCCGACCTTGATCAACAGGGTGGACGGGGTCGGGCGCTCCGCCACTCCCTCCGGCACGGGCACCTGGGGCGGCTGGTTCGGGCGGGGGCGCTGGTCCCAGCAGACCCGATCCAGGTTGTAGGTCGGCCCGGGCCCCTCGCAGGTACCGGCCGCGCGGGACTCCACCGCGCGCCGCCGCGCCGCGCGCACGGGCTCACCCAGCCTGACCAGCTGGGGCCGATACTCGGTCACCTCGTTCGCTCGGATCAGCACCGTGTCGCGGTGCCACTGGTGGAGCGGCGCCGAGATCATCAGCTCGTGCCGGCCCGCGGCCAATCGGGTGATCGCCTCGGTCGCCGCCATCTGGTCGATCATCACGGTGGTCCCGCGCGGCAGCCCGACGATCTTGAGCCCGCCGCTCTCGGCGGGCACCGGGCGCGGGGCACCGTACACGACTACCGGGGGCGGGTCGCCGGCGGCGGCCCCCCCGGCGGCGATCACCGCGGTGGGGCCAGTATCGGCCGAGACGACCGCCGGCCCGTCCGAGTCGGCCGCGGCGACCGCCCCGACCTGGGGTGCCGTCGCGACGCCGAGCGTGTCCGCCGCCGTGCCGGCGCTATCGGCCACCGCCCCCGCGAAGGGTCCCACCTTGAGATGATAGGCCGCGCCTGCGCCGCCCCCGAGGAGCAGCAGGCCCCCGACGATCCAGATCCACCGGCCGAGGGCGGCCGGGCGCATGACCGCCGCGCGCTGCGCCACGGGACGGCGTCGCGTCTCGCCGAACTCGGGCGGCGGCGGGAGCGGCGCGGTCGGGGGGGCGGAGGGCCGGGACGCGCGGGCGGTGCTCGCGCGGGGCGTTGCCGTCGACGACCGCGCGACCTCCGAGGCCACCGCGTGCCCCTCGAGGGCGCCGATCAGCTCCTCACACGATTGGAAGCGCTCGCCAGGATCCTTCTGGAGCATGCGCCGGACGACGGCAAACAGCCGTCGCTCGTCCGGCGTGGCCAGGGGAGGCGCGGGCAGCGGCTCCATGATGTGCTTGTAGCCGATGGCGAAGCTGTCGTCCCCGTCGAAGGGGACCCGCCCGACCAGCGACTGGTACGCGACGACGCCGAGGCTGTAGATGTCGCTCCGCCCGTCGGTCGCCTGGGCGCGGGCCTGCTCCGGGCTCATGTAGTGGGGCGTGCCGATCGACATCCCGGTGCCGGTCAGCTTCTGGCTGGTCGCCGCCTTGGCGATGCCGAAGTCCGTGACCACCGTGGATCCGAACTCGTCGAACATGATGTTGTCGGGCTTGATGTCGCGATGCACGATGCCGCGCTGCGCGGCGTGGCCCAGGGCCCGTCCGGCTTCGATCAGGTACCGCCGGATCTCCGGGGGCGTCAGCCGACCGCGCTCGGCGAGGACGCGGGAGAGCGCCTGCCCCCGAAGGAACTTCATGACGAAGTAGATCACCCGGCCGGAGCGGCCGACCCGATAGATCGGGATGATGTTGGGATGCTCGAGCTGAGCGGCGGTCCTGGCCTCGCGCTGGAAGCGCTCGACGAACTCCGCATCGAACGCCAGGCTGAAGGGGAGCACCTTCACCGCCACCTCGCGCTCCAGCTGCCGCTCGCGGGCGCGGTAGACGATCGCCATGCCGCCGCGGCCGAGCTCTTCGAGAATGTCGTACTCGCCGGCCAGGGCGTCGCGGACCATGTCCACGTCGGCCAGGTCGGCCTCCGGCATGGCCTGGGACGGCGTGGTGCCCTTCACCCGGAAGCCGCAGAGAGGGCAGTTGGTCCACCCCTCCTGCAGCTCGCTCGCACACTGCGGACAACGCATGCCGCGAATGCTACCGGCCGGTGCGCCCGTGCGTCAAGGATGCGGTCCGCCACGGAGTTAGGCGCCTTCGGCCGGGCGGGCTACTGGACGACTTGGAACTCCTGCGTCCGGCGGGCCTTGCGGCCGTCGGCGGCTTCGACGGTGACGCTGAGCTCGTAGCTCCCCGGCTTCAGCTTCTGCAGGTCGAAGGTGCGCTGGGTGGGCAGGGCCCGTCCGGTGGACTGCCCCTCGAATTCGATTCGGAGCGCCGCCCCACCCCCGCCGAAGAGCCGGCGGAACGGGCCCAGGATGCCCCCGCCACCGCCCTTGCGCTTGACCTCGATCTCCGTCGTGTAGGCGAGGCCGGCCGCGAGCCCGTAGACCTCGTAGTACAGCTCGAGCTCGTCCCGCGGGCTGAACGTGCGCAGCGGGTTGAAGAAGACCGTGTCGGTGGGGGTGGGGTGCCAGAGCACGTTGCTCGCGCGGAGCCCGAGGACCAGGTCGCTCATCGCGAAGGTCGTCCCCTTCACGTTGCCCACGGCGATCGGCTCGGTCGGCAGGACGATCCCCGCGTCCTCGCCCTGCTGCAGAGCGACCCGCACGCGGTGGGCGCCGGGGGGCACCGGCAGCTCCGCCCGTCCGACCAGGTGCTCGTGGGCCGGGACCGGGCTGCGGGAGACGAAGAGCCGGGTAGTGTCCAGCGCCCCCACCACTGTGCCCGCGGCGTCCATCAGCGAGAACCGCAGCCGGACCGGGTAGAGGCTCCCGCGACTGGTCGGCACCGGGTCCATGGCCGAGCCGGGGATGGCGAAGGTCACCTGGACCAAGCCCAGATCCCCCTCGGCGCCCACGGCCAGGACCTGGGTCTTGGCCTTCAGCGGACGCGGGAAGACCAGCTCGTAGGAATCGGTCTTGATCCCCCGGTCGATGCTCGCCCGGCCCAACGAGCGCTCCTCCGCGTGGTACCGCCCACCGCTGATCCGTCCCGCGCTCTGGAGCCGGAGATAGACCGGCGAGATCCGCTCGCGCGAGTTGAGCAGGTCGAAGGCCAGCTGGTTCGAGCTCCCCGCCCCTCCCTGCGACTGCAGCGTCACCGCGGCGCTGAACCCGAGCACGTCGAAGAGGCTCTCCACCAGCTTGTAGTCCTGGACGTCCTCGCGGGCGATGAAGTGGAACACCAGATCGCCGTCCGCGCGGGCATAGCGCCAGGACTCGTTGGGCTCGACACCCGGCGCCGCGTAGCTCGCCCGGTCGGTCGGCTCGCCATGCCGGATGTAGATGACGCCGCGGTCATCGAAGTCCTTGCTCCCCGAGCGGTAGACCTCCTCGATGCCGTAGTGGCGGTTGGTGCTCACCAAGGCGAAATGCCGGCGCGCATAGTAGATCCGCCGGTAGTGCTCTCGGAGCCGCTCACCTTCCCGCCGGAGCCCCACCAGGTCCCGGGTGCGCCAGAACCGTTGGAGCATCGCGGCGCGGGCCTTGCCCGAGGCCTCGTCGAACGCCCGCAGCGTCGAGTCGTGGGCGATCGTGGCCAGGTCCGCGCGGTATTCGGCCACCGCGGTCGGCTCGTCCAGGACGGCGCCTTCATAGTAGAGGTCCGTGCCCGCGAACGACCCGAGCAGGAACAGCGTCCGCGCCAGCTCGAGCCTGCCCAGCGCGGGGTTGACGCCGCTCGCCAGGTACGCCGCCAGCGCCACCCGGGCGGAATCGAGGTCACCCACTTCCCGCTCCACCCGACCCCGGGTGAGGAGCACCTCGGGGTGCTGTCCGGCGGAGGTCTCGGCGGCGCGCCGGAGCGCCTCCAACGCGACGTCGAGCTTGATGTTCACCCGCTGCCGGAGCGCCGTCGCCCCGAGCTCCACCAGCCCGTGGACGAAGGCCGGGTCCACCCGGGCCGACCGAGCGAAGGCCATCGCCGAGCGGGTGAGGGCGTCCTTCCCCAACATGGTCTTCAGGCCGGCCACGATGGAGATCTGGGAATCGCCCACCCCGTACTCCGCCAGCCCGAGCCCGTACCACCCGTACGGCCATTCCGGCTGGAGCTCGGTCGCCCACTCGAACTCGGACGCCGCGTCGTCGTAGTGCCCCTTCCCGCCGAGGTCGCCGAGGC
>JBFIUJ010000285.1:0-3991 GCA_041607595.1 Gemmatimonadales bacterium
CACCCGGTTCATCAACCTCTGGGGACTGCGCCAGCTCCGGCGGATCCGGCTGGAGGGCGAGACCCTCTCCATCGGCGCGATGGCGACCTACACCGACCTCATCAAGAGCCGGCTGGTGCGGCGCCGGCTGCCGATCCTGGTGGACGCCTCGCACGAGGTGGGCGGTGTGCAGATCCAGAACCGCGGGACCCTGGGCGGCAACGTGGCCAACGCCTCGCCGGCCGGCGACACGCTCCCGATTCTCGCGGTAGCGGAGGCCGTCGTGGTGCTCCAGAGCGCCTCCGACGAGCGGCGGGTGCCGTTCGCCGACTTCTACACCGGCTACCGCCGGACCGTCCGCCGGCCGGACGAGCTGATCGTCGCGATCGAGGTGCCGTACGTGGACGAGGCGCAGTGGTTCCGCAAGGTGGGGACACGGGCGGCGCAGGCCATCTCGAAGGTGGTGATGGCCGCGGTGCGCGGACCCAGGCCCAGGATCGCGCTCGGCAGCGTGGCACCCACGCCGATCCGCCTGCCGCGGACCGAGGCGGCATTGGCCGCCGGGGCCGGGATCGAGGACGCCGTCAAGATGCTGGAGCAGGAGATCTCGCCGATCGACGACGTGCGCTCCACCGCGGCCTATCGGAGGCGCGTCGCCGGCAACCTCCTCCGCCGCTTCTGGGCCGACACGAACCCCGAGGCATGACCAGCCCACGCGGGCGGGCCGACCGCGTCATCCGCGGGCGCCGCGTCGCGACCCAGCAGGGCATCCGGCCCGCCGCGATCCACATCGCCGGCGGGCTGATCCTCTCGGTGAGCCCGTACGACGACGTCGCGGGCGCCGGCCAGGTGATCGACGCGGGCGAGGCGCTCGTCTTCCCCGGCCTGGTGGATACCCACGTCCACGTGAACGAGCCGGGCCGGACCGAGTGGGAGGGGTTCGCCACCGCGACCGCCGCCGCCGCCGCGGGCGGGGTCACCACGATCCTGGACATGCCGCTCAATTCCGTGCCGGCCACCACCACCGTCGTGGCGCTGGAGGCCAAGCGCTCGACGGCACCGGGACAGTGCGCGGTGGACGTGGGGTTCCTGGGCGGCGTCGTCCCCGGGAACACCGCCGAGATCGCGGGCCTCCACTCGGCGGGCGTCTTCGCGTTCAAGTGCTTCCTCGTGCCCAGCGGGGTAGACGAGTTCGAGCACGTCTCCGAGAGGGACCTGCGCGACGCGGCACCGGTCCTCGCGGCCCGCGACGCGCTCCTGATGGCGCACTGCGAATCGCCCGACCGGCTGCTCGAGCCACGGCCGGGCGCCGACCCGCGCCGCCACGCGACCTGGCTCGCCACCCGGCCGGTCGAGGCGGAGACGGACGCCGTGCGGCTCCTGATCGCCGTCGCCCGGAAGACCGACCTCCGGGTCCACGTGGTCCACGTCTCGGCGCCGGCCACGCTGGACCTGATCCGGGAGGCGCGGGCCGAGGGCGCCCGGATCACCGCGGAGACCTGCCCGCACTATCTCTGCTTCAGCGCCGAGGATGTGCCGGACGGGGCGACCGAGTACAAGTGCGCCCCTCCTATTAGAGAGGCCGCCCTGCGGGAGGGCCTCTGGGCGGCGCTCGCCCGGGGGGAGGTGGACCTCGTGGTGAGCGACCACTCGCCCGCCCCTCCGGCGCTGAAGCTCCGGGAGGAGGGAGACTTCCTCCGGGCCTGGGGCGGCATCGCCTCGGTGCAGCTTCGACTCGCGGCCGTCTGGACGGAGGCGCGGGAGCGGGGGCACGGCGCGGACCGGCTGGTCGAGTGGCTCTGCGCAGGGCCGGCCCGGCTGGTGGGGCTGGAGGGAAAGAAGGGCGTCATCCGGGAGGGGGCGGACGCGGACCTCGTGCTCTGGCGCCCGGACGAGACGTTCGAGATGACGGAGGCGATGCTCCGGCACCGGCACCCGCTCACGCCCTATCTCGGCCGGCGCCTCGCGGGGGTGATCGAGGCGACGTACCTTCGAGGAGAGCCGGTGTACCGGCGGAGAGAGCCGTCTCCGCCTCGATCACTCCACGGCCGTCTCCTCTCGCGCGCGGATTCATGATCCCATTCACCGATCTCGTGGACGTGGCCTCGGAGCGGCTGGGCGGTGCCGTGCTGCTGGCCAACGACGAGTTCTTCGCCCCCAAGGAGAGCCTGCTCAAGCCGGCGAAGCCGATCTGGCGCGAGGGGGAGTACACCGACCGGGGGAAGTGGATGGACGGCTGGGAGACCCGGCGGCGCCGCACGCCGGGCCACGACTGGTGCCTGGTGCGGCTGGGACTGCCCTCGAGAGTGCGCGGCGTGGTGGTGGACACGGCGTTTTTCCGGGGCAACTACCCCGAGCACTGCTCGCTGGAGGCCATCGCGGTGGAGAGCCAGGCGGACCCCGCCTGGCTCGTAGCGGAGGAGGGCCCGATCTGGCGGGAGATCCTCCGCAAGTCCGCCCTCAAGGGCGATTCGGAGAACCCGTTCGCCGTCTCCGACCCGGAGCCCATCACCCACCTCCGCTTCAACATCTATCCGGACGGCGGCGTCGCTCGGCTCCGGGTCTTCGGCGAACCGAGGCCGGACCCTCGGCTCGTGCCGGGCGCCTCGGCGGACCTGGCCGCGATGGAGAGCGGCGGGATGGTGCTCTCCTGCAGCGACATGTTCTTCGGCCACCGGCACAACCTGATCCTCCCGGGCCGCTCCACCCACATGGGGGACGGCTGGGAGACCAAGCGGCGCCGGGGCCCGGGGCACGACTGGACCATCGTCCGGCTGGCGGCGCGCGGCGGCATCGAGCGGATCGAAGTGGACACCGACCACTTCAAGGGCAACGCGCCGGAGAGCTGCGCGCTCGAGGTCTGCGACGCCGAGGGGGCCTCGACCGAGCTGCTGACCAGCAGAGAGACGACCTGGACCGAGCTGCTCCCCCGCACCCTGCTCCAGGCCCACTCGAGGCATCGGTTCGAGGTGCAGGACTCGCCGCCCGCGACCCACGCCCGCCTCTCGATCTATCCGGACGGCGGCATCGCCCGGCTCCGGCTCTTCGGCACGGTGGTCGAGTGACGCCGGAGGGGCTGAACCAGCTCCCGCCGGAGGAGGCCGCCGAGCGGCTCAGGGCCTGCTGCGGGTCGAGCCGGTGGGTGGAGGCAATGGTCGCGGGGCGGCCGTACGAGAGCCTGGATGCGCTGCTGGCCGCGGCGGACGAGGCGTGGCGGGAGACGGGCCCCGAGGACTGGGAGGAGGCCTTCTCCCACCATCCGAGGATCGGCGAGCAGCGGGCCGCCGCCGCGGTGAGCCGAGCGGCGGGACAGTGGTCGGCGGGGGAGCAGGCGGCCTCGGCGGGAGCGAGCGACGCGTTCGCCAAGGCGGCGCTGGCCGAGGCGAACGCGGCCTACGAGCGGCGGTTCGGACGGATCTACATCGTGTGCGCCAGCGGCCGGGGCGTCGAAGACCTGCTGGCTGACGTGCGGGCCCGGCTGGCCAACGATCCCGAGCGGGAGCTGGCGGTGGCGGCGGAGGAGCAGCGCAAGATCACCGCTCTCCGGCTCCGGAAGCTGATCGACGAAGGGGGACCATGACCAAGATCACCACCCACGTGCTGGACACCGGCACCGGCCGGCCGGCCGCAGGCGTCGCGGTGCGGCTGGAGCGGGAGGGGACGGGGGGCCCCGTCGTGATCGGGCTCGGGAAGACCGACGCAGACGGCCGGGTGAATGACTGGCTGCCGGAGGGGGTGGAGGCCGGGACCTATCGGCTGATCTTCGCGACCGGGGCGTGGTTCGCCGCGGCGAAGCGGGAGACGCTCTATCCCGAGGTGGCGATCCTGTTCAGGGTGGAGCAGGGGGCGGCGCACTACCACGTGCCGCTCTTGCTGGCGCCGTTCGGGTATACGACGTATCGGGGGAGCTAGAGGGATACTAGGCAGGGTACAGTTGCTGATCCACAGAACCGTCCGTCGTTAGAACCGTGCGTATGGTGGGCTAACCCCAGATTGCAGGGTGACGTTCCAG
>JBFIUJ010000286.1:0-3987 GCA_041607595.1 Gemmatimonadales bacterium
AGGCTCGCATCGCCGCGGGTCACCAGCAGCAGTCCCTCGGGACGCGGCACGTGGGCGACCACGCGATGGGCGATCAACGTGGGGCCCCCGGGGAAGGCGACGATCGTGCCCACGGGCGGCTCCGGCACCGAGCCGCGGCGAATGAGGATCCGGACTCCGTGGGGGAGCGATCCGGCCATGCTGTGCCCGCGCACCACCGACTCGAGTCGCTCGGCCGGTCCCACCGGATCCCGGAGGTCGGGCGGGCCCTCGGGCTCCGCGGCGGGCGACACGATCACCGGGTGGGTGCGACGCGCTCGGCCGGCGTCAGGTAAGCGCCGATCGACTGCCGGACGAACGGCTGCCGGAAGGCCCAGACCAGGCCGTCGAGGTAGAAGTGGATCAGGATCAGGGCATTCCAGGCGATCACGTAGGTGGAAGGGATGCCCAGAAGCTGGGAGACCTTGTTGACCCCGTAGACGAGGATGCCCGAGGCGAGGATCACGGCGACCACCCAGGTGGGCCGCGCGCTGACGAAGTGGAGCGCCCGTTGCCGCCTGGATCCGCCCGGCTCCGAGCCGTACTTGCGCGCGTTGAGCAGCCACACGATCGCGAGGTATTGGATGAAGTGCCCCATCAGCATGGCCAACGTGGCGAGATCGAGGTCCTCCACCCAGAGGTAGGGGTGGAAGAGTAGCAGGCTCGACACCAGGAACCCGGCCTCGGCGCCGCTCAGGCGGCGGTGGCGGAGACGATATGCCAGGATGCCGGCGGCGCCCAGCCCGATCGGCAACGCGAGACCGGAGAGGGCCCAGGGGGCCATCGGGTGGATCGCGCTCAGGGTGGCATGGAGCGGCCCATGCCGATCGATGTGCCAGAAGGCCATCGCGGCGTTGGTGCCCAGGATGGCGAGGTGGGCCGGCCATTTCTCCAGGGGGTTGCCGCCGTTGAGGCGGCGGTAGAGCGACTGGATGCCCGCGCTCTGGAACGCCACGTGCCACACGTTCCAGACGAAGTTCACGATCAGGATGGGCGCCAGGAAGTGCACGGCGTGCAGGCCTGCCACCGCCGCGAGGATGATCAGGGGGCCGAGGAAGAACGCCGCGCGTCGGGACCGATAGTAGGCCAGGTTCTGGTCGCCGAGGAAGAAGCTGAACGTCGAGAGGTAGTGCGGAATGGCGACGAGGTACACGGCGGCGGGGAAGAGGAGGGCGCCGCCCGGGACGTGGCCCGTTCCCCAGACGAGCGCGAGCCCGGCCAGGGGGGAGAGGATGAAGAAGGCGAGGTCGTAGGTTGGGGAGTGGATCCACCCCCGCGGCAGGGTCCGGCTCGCGGCCTGGGAGAGGTCCGCCGCGGGGGCGGCCAGCGCCCGCTCAGGCACCGCCCGGCTCGGGTGCGGCGAGCCGCCCGGCGAGCTCGACTTCCTCGGGGGTGAACCCCGCCTCGCGCCGCTCCGCGGTCGCAACTCCGTACTTGGTGACCTCGGCCCCGCCGCCGGCGAACACCTGGGCGAAGGCCCGGGCCCCCAGGGTCAGCGCCTTGGCCATGGCGAGGATGCTGCGCGGGTGCCGGGTGATCTGGTCATGGATCCAGTCGTTGGCGAAGCGGATGTGGACCACTTCGTCCGCCTGCTGCGATTCGTACATCGCGAGGAGCTCCTGGTCCCCGGCGGCGCGGGCCTCCTCGATGCCGAAGGTGACGGCGTCCAGCCCCCCGGCCTCGAAGGTCCGATTCTGCACGGCCAGCCGCCCGATCAGGGAGTCCACCCGGCCGAGGATCGCGTACTGGAAGTTCATGACCGGGAACTGGCCGAGCCGTCCGCCGCGCCGCTCGAGGAGCCGGCGGTAGGCCAGGACGTGCCGCGCCTCGTCGGAGCACTGGCGGGCGAGCCAGAGACGGATCTCCCAGTCGGCATCGGCGAATTGGGCCAGGCTGCGCGCGGCGTTCTCCAGGACGTTCAGCTCTTCGTTCAGCTGGCGGTGGAGGAACTCGACGCGGTTGGTCGGATCGTCCTCGGGCAGGTTGACGCACTCCGCCCACCGGGTCACCACGGTGAAGCGCTCGTCTCGGGCGGGCGGCTCGCCGAAGTAGTCGGGGTCGAGCGGCGGAAGGGACTCGGCGGGCATGCTCACCTCTCCTTGGCGATCGAGGGGAGGATGGAGCGGAAGCCCGCCTGGCGCAGCACCTCGTGGACCTCCTCCTCGGTAAACCCGGCCTCCAGCCGGTCCTCGACGTTGACCGCCGGGGCCTGCACCCGCTCCCGGCTGAAGGCGGTCCCGACGACGTTCACCTCTCCCTCCCGTGCCGCCAGGGCGCCGTTGACCCGTCCCAGAAACCGCACGGCCAGGGCCACCTGGAGGAGCACCCGGGGGTCCTCCTCGGTGAGGCGCTTGATCCACTGATTGGCGAACCGAACATGGGTAATCTCGTCCGCCAGGATGCCCTCGAGCACGTCGGCGGTGGTATCGTCACCTTCCTCGCGCCAGCGGTTCCGAAGCGTGCCCAGGAGGTCGATCAGGCCCGCCTCGAAGGTGCGGTTCTGCACCGCGAGCCGCCCGGGAAGGTTGTCCAGCAGGCCGGTGACGCCCCACTCGAAGTTGGCGATCGGGAACTCGCCCTTGGACCCGCCCAGCTCCCGCAGCCGGCGATAGAGCACCATGGCGTGACGGGCCTCGTCTGCCGCCTGCCGTGCCAGGCGCATGCGGAGGTCCCACGGGGCCTCCGGGAAGTCCGTCAGGCACAGCGCCGCGATCTCCAGGGCGCCGGTCTCGTTGTTCATGTGGCGATGCAAGCGCTCCCGGCGGGACTGAGGCGACATGTCCGGCCACTCCTCCATCTCCGCGTCGGTATGGACCACGCGGAAGCAGTCCTCCCGCGCGGGGTCCTCGCGGAGCGTGACGCCGGAGACGGTCTTGGTCGGCGCCGCACCGGTCATGGCATCCCCGCAGGTGCGGATCGGGCGGGAGGGGCCGGCCGGAAATCGACGATGTCCTGCTGGGCCGCGAGGGCACGGGCCGCCTGCCGAACCGCGCCGGCATCGCCCGGGACGAGGTCCGGTCGCTCGGTCCCCAACCCGTCCCGGTCGCTCAGCAGCCTCGGCACTTGGGCCAGGAAGCTCTCGAGGATGCGCAGGGTCGGCTCGTCCAGCAGCGGATCCGCCTCCGCCAAGTACTGGCGATACCGGGACTCCACGTCCGGCAGCAGGGCCCCGTAGAAGAGCCCGACCCGCTCCGCCGTCCCGGTGGCCTCGGCCACGGCGCGGAGGGCCTCGCGGTACGGCTCCCGCGCCGGCAGGGTGTAGTGCACCGCGGCGCGGAGCTCGTGCGTCCGCCGGCCGAGTGCGTCGGCGTGCTGGGCCATGTCCCAGATGTGCCGCCCGAAGAGCACCTTGGCTTCGAGCTCCGGGGTGGTGGGCACCCATCGGGCGAGCATCTCCATCGCCTCCACCGCGATGAAGCGGAAGGTGGCGACGGTATCGGCCTTCTGTCGGATGGTCAGGTCCATTGCTGCTCCACGAACGTTTCGATCAGGGCGACGGTGTCCTCGGGGGACCCGGACTGAAGGCCGGCGCACTCCGCACCGCCGACTACGGCGAGCAGGTCCAGCGCCAGGGCTCCTGCGCTGCGGCACCAGACCGAACCTTGGAGCGGCGTGAGCTGCCCCAGCAGCGCGCACGACGGCGGGCGGGCCTCGAGTCGCGGCTCTGGCGCGCGTCCCTCGAGGAACAGCACGCACCGCAGCGGCACCGGGCCCGAGCCCTCCTCGGCGGGGAAGAGGCGCCGCGGGGCTGCCCGCCAGCGGAGGCTCCCGTCGGGAAAGCGCTCGGTCACCCGCGGCGCCGACCCGAGCGCGGCGTCCACCAACCGGTGGCGCGGTCCGTCCCGGATCGCGCACGAGCGCCGCACCGGGAGCAGCTCGAGGGAGGCCCGCCGTACCGCCGCGAGCTCGTCTCCCAGGAGGCGGTGTCCGCGGGCCGCGAGACCGAGGGCGAGCGTGGTCTTGCCCGAC
>JBFIUJ010000287.1:0-3857 GCA_041607595.1 Gemmatimonadales bacterium
CGCAGCCCCTACGGCGTCGCCAAGACCTACGGGCACTACATCACGGTCAACTATCGCGAGTCCTACGACCTGTTCGCGGTCAGCGGGATCCTCTTCAACCACGAGTCCCCGCGGCGCGGCATGGAGTTCGTGACCCGCAAGGTCACCGACGGCGTGGCCCGCATCAAGCTCGGCCTCGCCAAGGAGCTGCGCCTCGGGAACCTCGATGCGCGGCGCGACTGGGGGTTCGCCGGCGACTACGTGGACGCGATGTGGCGCATGCTGCAGCAGCCGGAGCCCAGGGACTTCGTCATCGGCACCGGGATCGCCCACAGCGTCCGAGAGCTGGTCGAGATCGCCTTCCGCCACGTGGGCCTCGACTGGGAGCCGTACGTGGTGGTCGATCCGAAGTTCATCCGTCCCGCCGAGGTGGACGTGCTGCTGGCCGACCCGACCCTCGCCCGGGAGGTCCTGGGCTGGAAGCCCAAGGTGAGCTTCGACGCGCTGGTCGCCATGATGGTGGACGCCGACCTGGAGCGGCTCTCCCGCCGGTGAGGTACGTCCTGGTCACCGGTGCCGACGGCTTCGCCGGGCGGGCGGTCGTGCGCCGCCTCCTGGCCGAAGGCTACCGCGTTCGAGGCGGGCTGCGGCCCGGCACGACGGGGGGGATCCGGTGGCTGGAGCCCACGGAGCAGGCGGCCGTGGAGTGGGTGCCGCTGGAGATGACCGACACGGCCTCCGTCCGGAGCGCGCTGGCCGACGGGCTCGACGCAGTCGTCCACCTCGCCGCGATCGCCTCCGGGCGGGAGGCTCGCGAGGACCCGGGCGCCGCCTGGAGCGTGAACGCGGCCGGGACCGCCAGGCTGGCGGACGAGCTCGCCCGGCTCCGGACTGCCGAGCGGGCCGACCCCCTGCTGCTCCTTGCCTCGACCGGGGAGGTCTACGGAGCCGGGGCCGCGCGCCCACGGACCGAGGCCGATCCGCGGCGGCCGTGCTCCCCCTATGCCGCGAGCAAGGTAGGGGCGGAGGTCGCGGCGCAGGAAGTGGCCGAGCGCACCGGGCTCCGCATCGTGATCGCCCGGGCCTTCCCCCACACCGGCCCGGGACAGGCTCCGATCTACGTGGCCCCGGCCCTCTTGAGCCGGCTGCGCCTGGCCAAGCGGGTGGGGGCGCCGGTGGTGAACACCGGCAACCTCGAGCCGGTCCGGGACTTCCTCGACGTCCGCGACGTGGCGGCGGCCTATCTTGCCCTCCTGGAGCGCGGCGTACCGGGGGAGGCCTACAACGTGGCTCGGGGCGAGGGGATCTCCTTGGAGGACCTCTTCCGCCGTCTCAACCGACTCGTGGGGACGAGGGTCATCCCCGAAGTGGATCCGGCTCTCATCCGCGCGAGCGACATCCCCCATCTCGTGGGGGATTCCACCAAGCTTCGGGAGGCGACCGGCTGGGAGCCGGCCTTCTCCCTCGACCAGACGCTCCAGGATCTCGCCAATGCCCAAACGGACTGACCTCTCCTCGGTGCTGCTCATCGGCTCGGGGCCCATCGTGATTGGGCAGGGGGCGGAGTTCGACTACTCCGGCACTCAGGCCGTGCGGGCCCTCCGGGAAGAGGGATACCGAGTCATCCTGGTCAACTCGAATCCCGCCACCATCATGACGGACCCGGAGCTGGCCGACCGGACCTATCTCGAGCCGGTGACCCCGGCCTGGGTGGCGAAGGTCATCGAGCGGGAGCGACCGGACGCGCTCCTCCCCACCATGGGCGGGCAGACGGCGCTGAACGTTGCGATGGCCCTGCACCAGGACGGGACCCTGGACCGCTTCGGGGTCGAGCTCATCGGCGCGAACGCCCGGGCGATCGACCTGGCGGAGGACCGTCAGCGCTTCGGCGAGGCGATGGCCCGCCTGGGCCTCGCCGTGCCCGAGGGGCGGACGGTGCGGACGCTGGCGGAGGCCCTCGCCACCACCGAGACGACGGGCTACCCGGCCATCGTGCGTCCCTCGTTCACCCTGGGCGGCACGGGGGGCGGCATCGCCTACAACCGGGAGGAGTTCGAGGACCTGCTGCGCCGCGGCCTCTCCCTCTCGCCGGTGGGATCGGTGCTGGTCGAGCGCAGCATCATCGGGTGGAAGGAGTTCGAGCTCGAGGTCATGCGGGACGGGGCGGACAACGTGGTCATCGTCTGCTCCATCGAGAACATCGATCCCATGGGCGTCCACACCGGCGACTCCATTACGGTGGCCCCGGCCATGACCCTGACCGACCGCGAGTACCAACGGATGAGGGACGCCGCCATCCGGATCATCCGCGAGGTGGGCGTGGCGGCGGGCGGCTGCAACATCCAGTTCGCGGTGAACCCCGCGACGGGCGAGCAGCTCGTGATCGAGATGAACCCACGGGTGTCCCGCTCCTCCGCCCTGGCCTCCAAGGCCACCGGGTTCCCGATCGCCCGCATCGGCGCCAAGCTGGCCGTCGGCTACCGGCTCGACGAGCTGCCCAACGACATCACCCGCACCACGCCGGCCTCCTTCGAGCCGGTGCTGGACTACGTGGTCGTGAAGATCCCGCGGTTTGCCTTCGAGAAGTTCCCCAAGGCCGACCCGGTCCTGACCACCCAGATGAAATCGGTCGGCGAGGTGATGGCGATCGGCCGCACCTTCAAAGAGGCCTTCCAGAAGGGATTCCGCGGCCTGGAGATCGACCGGCCGGGGTGGGTCACCGGAGCGACCCCGCGCGAGGACCGGCTGGGCGACGGCGAGTTGGAGACCTTGCGCGCCGCCCTCCGCCGCCCGACGCCGGAGCGGCCCTTTCAGGTGAAGCGCGCGCTCGAGCGCGGCATCCCGCTCGAGGAGATCGCCGAGCGGAGCGGCATCGACCCCTGGTTCCTGGGGCAGCTCCAGGAGCTGGTCGAGGCGGAGCGGGGGTGGCGGGAGGGCGCGACCGACGCCCCGGAGGAGGAGCGCGATCGGCTCCGCGCGATGAAGCGGATGGGGTTCTCGGACCGCCAGCTCGCGGACCTCAGGGGCGTCACCGAGGAGGCGATCCGGGAGCGCCGCCATCGGCTGGGTCTCCACCCCGCCTACAAGATGGTGGACACCTGCGCCGGTGAGTTTCCCTCGGCCACCCCCTACCTCTACTCCTCCTACGACGAGGAGAACGAGGTCCCGGCGAGCGACGCACCGACCGTGCTGATCCTGGGCAGCGGCCCCAACCGCATCGGGCAGGGCGTGGAGTTCGACTACTGCTGCGTCCGCGCGGCCCTCGCGTTCCGGGAGCTGGGGTATCGCACGGTGATGGTGAACTCGAACCCGGAGACCGTCTCGACCGACTTCGACATCTCCGATACCCTGTACTTCGAGCCGCTGACCCTCGAGGACGTCCTGGAGATCGTGCGGATCGAGCGCCCCTTGGGCGTCGTGGTCCAGTTGGGGGGGCAGACCCCACTTAAGCTCGCCCGGGGCCTGGCCGCGGCCGGGGTCACGATCCTCGGCACCTCGCCCGACGCGATCGACGTGGCGGAGGACCGGAGTCGGTTCGAGGCTCTGGCACGCGAGCTGGGAGTGCGGCAGCCGCCCAACGGGACCGCCCGCACGCTCGACGAGGCGCTCGCGGTGGCCGAACGGGTCGGCTATCCGGTGCTGGTGCGCCCGTCGTACGTGCTCGGCGGTCGGGCGATGGAGATCGTCTACGACGAGGCGTCGCTGCGGCAGTATTTCGCGACCGCCGTGCGAGCGTCACCGGCCCACCATGAGCGCCGCCGCCAGCTTGGCCATCGGCACCCCGGTGGCCTTGCTCACGAACGGGACCGTGCGCGATCCGCGTGGGTTCACCTCGAGCACGTAGACGATGCCGTTTTTGACCGCGAACTGCACGTTGA
>JBFIUJ010000288.1:0-3819 GCA_041607595.1 Gemmatimonadales bacterium
AGGTCCCGCACCGTCCACGGATCCGCCAGGAGGAGGAGCAGGACCACCGCGGCCAGCACGCTCCGTCCCTCCGGATGGCGCTGGCGCTGCCGGGAGAGGGCTAGCACCGCGGCGAGCAGCGCCGCCCGGGTGGCGGGCGCGGGCCATCCGAGAAACCCCGCGTACGCCACCGCTCCCGCCGCGGCGCCCACCGCTGCCCGGGAGGGACCGAGGCCGACCGCCCGGAGCGCGAGCAGGAGCCATCCGGCGAGGAAGCCCACGTGGAGCCCGGAGATGGCCAGCAGGTGGGCGAGTCCGGCCCGGGCGAAGCGCTCGCGCAGCTCCGGGTCGAGCGACGTCTTCCGTCCCAATATGAGCGCGTCCACCACGGGGGCGCGGGAGCCGTAGAGTCGCCGAGCGGTGGCTCCGATCCATTCCCGGAGCCGCTCCCCGGGCGTCGGCGCGCCGCGCGGATCCACCGACTCGACTCGGCGCACGGCCAGGACTCCCCCCGGACGACCCCAGAGTGGGGCCGCGGGATCGTGGCGCGTCCAAGAGGCTTCCACCCGGGCGACTGCGCCGACGGGGACGGGCGCGGCACGAGGCCAGCGGGCGGAGAGGGCGCCCCGGCATCCCGCGCCCCTCGGCTGAAGCCGGAGCGATCCGCCGGCGGAGTCCGCGGCCTCCAGCACCCGGACCTCGAGCCGCAGCGTGCCCGGGGGCAGAACCACGGCACACCGGGTCGCCTCGGTCCCTCGCGCGACCACGCTCGCAAGCAGGCCGAGCGCGAGCGCACCGGCGGCGAGGCGGAGGGCCCCTCCGGCCGCGGGGCCTCCGAGACCGACCGCCGCCAGCGCGACGGCCGCCGCGAGTGACGGCCCCCAGGCGCCAAAAAACGCGAGGCCGGTCGCGAGACCGGCCCCGAAGCCGAGTGTCCGGAGGGTGGCGGGCCGCGGCCACCCGGCCGCGCCGCCCGGGTCAGGTGGACCCGGCGCCCTTCCCCTTTCGGGCCTTGGCCGCCTCGCAGCGGGGGGCCATCGACACCTTCCGGAAGCCGTCCATGACCATCACGTCGATGTCGGCGCGGTTCTGGTCCCGGTCGAGGCTCAGCGAGGTGAGGATCGACCCCTCCTTGCTGGCCACGTAGCGCGCCGGCAGCCGGTTGAGGGCGTACACCAGCACGTCGGCCCGGCAGGTCTCGCAGCCGCAGAAATCCGGGAACTGGCCGCGCAGCTGCTCGTAGGCCTCGTTGACGTGCTTCTCGACGTGGTTGTGGATCATAGGACGGCGAGTTGAGGAGTCTGGAGGACCCCGGTGAAGGTGGAGCCGGTGGTCCCGCTGAGGCGCACCGAATGATACTCCCCCACGCTCGTCGGGGGGAGATCGAGCAGGACCAGGAAGTTGGCGCGGGTCCGGGCCAGCATGAGGCCGCCGCGCCTGGCGGGGCGCTCGACCAGCGCCTCGTGCACGGTCCCGACGCGCCCGGCGTGCTTGCGGCGGGCCTCGTCGCGGACCACCTCGATGAGCCGCTCGAGTCGCGCGCCCGCCACCTCGTCCGGCAGGTGATCCCGCAGCCGCTCCGCCGGCGTGCCCTCGCGCACCGAGTACTTGAAGGTGTACGCGTCATCGAAGGAAGCCTCCCGCACCAGCGACAGAGTCTCCCCGAACTGCGCCTCGGTCTCGCCGGGGAAGCCGACGATCAGGTCGGTCGAGAAGGTGATGCCGGGGATCGCGGCCCGGAGCCGGGCCATCACGTCCAGGTAGCGCTCCCGGGTGTACCGCCGCAGCATGCGCCGCAGCACCGCGTTCGATCCGCTCTGGGCCGGGAGATGCACGTGCTCGCACACGGCGGGCGTCGTGGCCATCGCCTCGATCACGCGATCGGTGAAATCGGTGGGATAGGGGCTCGTGAAGCGGACCCGCCGGATCCCGTCCACCGCGCCCACCGCCCGCAGCAGGTCCGCGAAGTCGTGCGACCCCTCGGCGTAGGCGTTCACCGTCTGGCCCAGCAGGGTCACCTCGGTCACCCCCTGCTCCGCCAGCGCCGCCACCTCCCGCACCACCTCCTTCAGGGTACGGCTCCGCTCCGGCCCCCGGGTATACGGAACGATGCAGAAGGTGCACTTGTAATCGCAGCCCCGCTGGACGGTCACGAAGGCGGTGGGTCCCGGCTCCCGGACCGGCGGCACGTCCTCGTAGTGCTCCCAGGCGCGGAACTCGGTATCGGCGATCCTCCGCCCCGCCGCGGCCTCGCCGATCAGCGCGGGGAGGCTGCGGTAGGCGTCCGGTCCGGCCACCAGGTCCACCCGGCCCGCGCGCTCCAGCAGGGTCGGGCCCAGGCGCTGGGCCATGCAGCCCACGACGCCCAGGACCGCCCCGGGGCGCTTGTGCCGCTGCAGCTCGCCCACTCGGCCGAGCACCCGCTGCTCCGCGTTGTCCCGGACGGCGCAGGTGTTCACCAGCATCACGTCGGCCTCGTCCGGCCGCTCGGTGCGCTCGAACCCCTCGGCGCCGAGGAGGCCGAGCATGAGCTCGGAGTCCGCGACGTTCATCTGGCAGCCGTAGGTCTCGAGGTAGAGGCGCTTGGGAGGCATGCGGGAAGATACAGGACAGCGGGGGAACAGGGGAACGGGGGAACGGGACCGGCGGCTGGGAGGGGCCCCTGTTCCCCGTTCTCCAGTTCCCCCGTTCTATGGTCTTACGGACACCCCGAGCGTCAGGACGAAGGCTCGCTCGGAGACGCCCGCGTCGCCGCTCCGCCAGAGGTGCTCCAGGGTGAGGTCGATCCCCCCGCGCCTCTGGGCGAAGCGCCCGCCGGTGCCCACCGCGAGCCCCAGCTCCCGGGGGCGATCGCCGGGGACCATCTGGAAGGGGAGCTGGGCGTAGCGCGCGCCGATCCGGATCGGACGGCGGAAGGGCCGGCGCGGGTCGGGCAGGATCTGCGCCCCGACCGCGACCTCGAGGGTGTTGAAGGCGCCGACGCCGCCCTGCGCCTGGAGGTCGCTGTTGGCCCCGGACCAGGTGCGGTAGCTGGCGTGGCCCGAGAGGGCGAGCGAGGGGCTCGCGACCCAGCGGGCTCCCGCGGCGACGCTGTAGGGAAGGTCCACCGTGCCCACGCCGGTGGAGTCGCGGTCCACGTCCACCGAGCCGTCGGAGCGGAGGGTGAGGGCGAGGCTCAGCGCGGAGTCCGGCCGATAGAGGAGCCCGAGCGAGAGGCCCGTGCCCAGGTAGGAAACCTCCGACCGCTCGGCGAACGGGCGGTAGGCGGAGTCCGAGAACGCGCGCCGGACGTCGAACCGGGCGCGGCCGGTAATGACGTGCGCCGCCACGCCGACGCTCAGCCGGTCCGACGCGCGGAGGGCGGCGGCGAGACGCAGGTCGCTGAGCCCGCCGCGGGCGGTGAGCGTGTCGAACGCATCGACCGGGACGCCTCGGAGCTGGAGCGTCTCGATCGTCGCGACCGAGAAGTCGCGGTTGGTGTAGGTGGACATGCTGGCGCCGAGCCAGAGCGGCGTCCTCCGCACCGAGGTGGCGAAGGTGGCCTGGGGGAAGCGCGCGCCGCGGACCGACGCGCCGCCCGCGGGCGTCTCCGGCGAGCTCCAGCCCTGGGCCAGGCTGAAGCTGGTGGCCACGCCCACCACGTCGGTCAGGGTGGCCGGGTTCATGCCCGATTCGTAGTCGAAGAGCCCGCTGGCGCCGCCCTGGGCCAAGGCCTTGGCCGAGGCGGACCGGCCGGGGACGCCGAGCCCGCGGACGCCGAACGCCGAGCCCTGGGCCAGGGCGGACGCCGGAAGGGCGAGCAGCAGGATCAGCCAGGCGAGGCGTCTCACGTCAAGGCCG
>JBFIUJ010000289.1:0-3814 GCA_041607595.1 Gemmatimonadales bacterium
CGCGAGCAGTTCGCGGTCTCGGCCGCGATCCTCGGAGGCCTGGTGCTCTACACGGTCGCCACCACTCTCCTCCCAGGGCTGATCCTGGGCGGCGAGACCCCGTCCTACGACTCGCCCCGGCCCTCGGGCACGATGCGCCGACTGAGCGGGCGCTTCAGCGCGATCGAGCACGGCGTCATCACGGACGAGGTCGCGCCTGAGCCGCCCCGTTAGGACGGCGCCACGGCGCCCATCGGAGGCGTCGGCGCCACCGGCTCGAGGCTGACCTCGACCGGGAGCCCGTGCCGCACGCTCTCGGTGACGATGCAGAAGTCCTCGAACAGCTCCCCGCACCGGCCGATCCGGGCGAGATCCTCCGCCGCGACCCCCGGGTGGAGGGTCACCCGCACGTCGCCGATCCGGAGCCGCCCGCGCTCGTTCCGCACCAGCGTGCCCTGGACCTCGGCCCGCAGCTCCCGGACCTCCACCCGCGCCTTCCGCAGGCAGAAGAGGAGGCTCGCGCCCAGGCAGTGGGCGATGGCGGTGCCCAGGAGCCGGGCCGGATTCGGGCCGCGCCCGGCCCCCAGCGGAGGGGCCTCGTCCACGGTGAGGGCGGGGAGGTCGTCCGGGCCGTAGTCCACACGGAAGGCGTAGCCCTCGAGCATGGTGAGGGTCGCCGAGAAACGCTCTTCCATCCGTTGCTCTCCCAGTCGGGGTTGGCCGGCGGGCGTCGGGGGCACCCCCGACCGGCATTCCCGCGGATCATGCAGGCGCCGGAGTGAGGACTCGGTGGATTCGGGATGAAGGAAGGATCATGGGGCGGGCCCCGGGGGCCTCGACGCCGCGACGTTGACGGCCCCGGGCGGGTGCCGCTACGTTGCTGCCCAGCCAGGCCCGGGACAGGTGGCCGAGTGGTTTAAGGCGCACGCCTGGAGAGCGTGTATACGTCACAAGCGTATCGAGGGTTCGAATCCCTCCCTGTCCGCTGTTCTTTCTCGACACCTTCCGCCGCGGACCCCCATGCCCGCCACCGAGACCCAGCGCGAGCGCGACCTCGCGGCCATCGACGAGGTGGTCAGCGCCCTCTACACCACGATCTCGGGGGATTCGGAGGCCGAGCGCGACTGGGAGGCTTCCCGCGCCCTCTTCCACCGGCTCGCGATCGTCTCGCCCGACGCGTGGCGGGACCGCCCGCGGTCGGTGGTGCCCATCGGGGACCATCAGGCCGCCGCGCGGGTCATGTTGGGCGACACGCCGTTCCACGAGTGGGAGCTGGAGCGAACCGTTCACCTGACCGGCGAGGTCGCCACCGTGGTGAGCCGCTACGCCGCGGCCGAGACGCCCGGCGGCGCCGAGATCAAGAGTGGGGTCAATCACTTCCTGTTGGTCCGGGACGCCGGCCGCTGGGTGGTGCTGGCCGGGGGGTGGGACCGGGGCTGAGCCCTCGAAACCGGGCCCGGCCGACGACGTACGGCCCTCCGACCGGGGCGCTCGGCCCCGGCCACTTCCCCCGGAGGCCCGATGCTCCTCTTCGCCGCCCTCCTCACCGCCTCCCTCCAGGCCGATAGCCTCCAGATCCGGTTCGTCGGCAACGAGGGCGTCGAGCTCTCCGACGGTCGCACCACGCTGCTCACCGACCTCCCCTACCGCCCGGGCGCGTTCGGCTACATGACCTACGACCCGGGCGCGCTGCGGCCGGCCGGGCGCGTGGTGTCGCTGATCAGTCACGGGCACGCGGACCACTTCGACCCGGCGCTCTTCCGCCCGACCGGCTGGGAAATCATCGGGCCCCGCGAGGTGACCCGCTCGCTTCCCGGCGAGCGGGTGCTCCCGCTGGCGGACACCATCCGGGTCGGCGCCTTCACGGTGCATCCCGTGCCCACGCCACACGGCCCCGAGCACTACAGCTACCTCGTGACCTGGCGCGGCCGCCGGCTCTATCTGGTGGGCGACACGGAGCAGGCCGACGCTCTGCTCGCGGCAACAGGGCTCGACGTGGCGTTCGTCTCCCCCTGGCTGGCGTGCACCGTCTCGCGGAGCGGGGCCGCTATCGACGCGGCCCGGGTCGTCATCTACCACCATCGGAGCGGGGAAGGGACCCGCGGCTGCCTCACGGCGCTCGTGCCGGCTCCGGGGGAATCCTTCGCGCTCGCCCCCAAGCCCTGAGTCGAAGGGAACCGAACCCCGCCGGGAGGCGTATCTTACGGGGCGGGCCGAGGCCCGCCCCGTTTCGCCGTCACTGGAGGGACCATGCACGTGATTCGCCCGCCCGACATCCCGGCCTCGGAGATCACCGAGGAGCGCCACTATTGGAACCGCCGCGAGTTCATCGCCGCCGCGGGAGGGATGGCCGGGGGTCTCCTCTGCAGGGCGCCCGAGCCCCCGGTGGACGACGACAAGCTCACACCCTGGGAGGACGTCACCGGGTACAACAACTTCTACGAGTTCGGCACCGACAAGGAGTCGCCCGCGCAGCTCGCCCCGAAGACGCTCCGGCCCCGGCCCTGGACCGTGGAGATCGTGGGGGAGGTCGCGAAGACCGGCACGTACGACCTGGACGAGCTGATTCGCCCGTTCCCGACCGTCGAGCGGGTCTACCGCCACCGGTGCGTCGAGGCCTGGTCCATGGTGGTCCCGTGGAACGGCTTCCCGCTGGGCGATTTGATCCGCCGCCTCGAGCCCACCAGCCGGGCCAAGTACGTCGAGCTCACCACCCTGCTCGACCCGGTCCAGATGCCGGGCCAGCGGCGCGCGGTGCTGCCGTGGCCCTACGTCGAGGGCCTCCGGATGGACGAGGCGATGCACCCGCTCACCCTGATGGTGACCGGCCTGTACGGGAAGACGCTGCCGGCGCAGAACGGCGCGCCGCTCCGGCTGATCGTGCCGTGGAAGTACGGCTTCAAGGGCGGGAAGTCCCTCGTGCGCATCCGGTTCCAGGAGCGCCAGCCGGCCACCACCTGGAACATCGCCGCGCCCAACGAGTACGGCTTCTACGCCAACGTGAACCCCGAGGTGGACCACCCTCGGTGGAGCCAGGCCCGCGAGCGTCGGGTGGGGGAGTTCTTCCGGCGGAAGACCCTGATGTTCAACGGGTACGCCGAGGAGGTCGGCTCGCTGTATCGGGGCATGGACCTGCGGGCCAACTTCTGAGGATGGCGGCCCGGCGCGACGCCACGATCGTGTGGCTCAAGGTGGTGCTCTGGGCGGCCTGTCTCGCCCCGTTCGTCCTGCTGGTGGCGGACCTCCTCACCGATCGCCTGGCGGCGGACCCGGTGAAGGACATCCAGCACCGGACCGACCTGAGCGCGCTGGTGCTGCTCCTGGTCACCTTGAGCGTGACCCCCGCCCGGACCCTCCTGCGCTGGAATCCGCTCATTCGGCTCCGGCGTCCGCTGGGCCTCTTCGCCTTCTTCTACGCGACGCTCCACGCCTTCAGCTACTTCGTGTTCGACCAATCGCTCTCCCCGACGGGCATCGCCGAGGACGTGCTGGAGCACCCGTGGGTCACGGTGGGGTTCAGCGCCTTCGTGCTCCTGATCCCGCTGGCGGTGACCTCCACCACCGGGTGGATCCGCCGGCTGGGCGGGCCCCGGTGGCGGCGGCTGCACCAGCTGGTGTACGTGTCTGCCGCGCTGGGCGTGCTCCATTTCCTCTGGCTGGTGAAGCAGGACACCCGGGAGCCGGTGTTCTACGGCGCGGCGCTGGTGGTGCTGCTCGGCGCCCGGCTGGTGCGCCGGCGGGTCACCGAGCGCGCCGCGCGTCCGCCCGCCGCCGGTGAGCGCCCCGCGGCGGCGTAGCCCCGTTGCCTTGGCGGTAGGGGCGGGATAGCTTCCGC
>JBFIUJ010000290.1:0-3799 GCA_041607595.1 Gemmatimonadales bacterium
GAACCCGTCGTCCCCTCCACGCTGTCCGCGGGCGGGGGCAGTGGCAGGATCTCCGGCAGCGAGTCGAGCCCCGGAGGCAGGAGCGGGAGATCCTCCTCCGGCTCCTGAGGGACCTCCACCGCCTCGCCCCCGAGGCGCCGGAGGATCAGGTCCTGGCGCCAGCGCATCCGGCCCGGCCGGTACGAGGGGTTCGAGCGCAACGGAAAGGGGAGACTCCCGGCGAGCGCGGCCGCCTGGGCGGTCGAGAGTCGAAGCGCCGAGACGCCGAAGTGTGCCTGGCTCGCCGCCTCCACCCCCCAGATGCCGTCGCCCAGCTCCGCCACGTTGAGGTAGAGCTCCAGGATGCGCCGCTTCCCCAGCGCCCACTCGAGGCGATAGGCGGTGACGGCCTCCTTCACCTTCCGCAGGGGGTTCCGGCTGGGCGAGAGGTACAGGTTCTTGGCCAGCTGCTGGGTGATGGTGCTCGCCCCCCGCAGGGCATCGCGCCGGGCCCAGGCCCGACCCAGCGCGCGCCTGAGCTCGGAGCGATCCCGCGACACGCCCCAGGAGAACCGCTCCCCCCGATAGCCGATCGCCTTCCGCATTGCGTAGTAGTCTATGCCACTATGCTCGTAGAACCGGTCGTCCTCTGCGACCAGGACCGCCTTCGGGAGGCTCGGCGCCATCGAATCGAGCGGCACCGGCCGGTAGCGGCGTGCGGCACCGGGCGAGCCCGCCCGCTCCCGCATCGCCATGAAGGCGGTCGTCGCGGGGTCGTGGGTGCGGTACCAGGATGGAGGAGGCCAGACGGCGAGGAGCCAGAGGAGGAACGCGAGGGCCAGGGCCCCCAGCACGGCCAAGGCGAGCGTGAGTCGCCGTGCTATGGGGCCTCCGAGAGTCGCCGGATGGTAAAGCGGCCGGATTGCCGGACCGGCACGGTCTGTCCGACCGCCGGGATCACGAAGTCGAGGTCCAGTCGCTCGAGGCCCTCCGCCTCGGCCAGGATGCCGGCCCAGTCGAGCCGGTATGCCGCGGAATCCACCCCGGTCCCCGACACCTCCAGCAGCTGACCGTTTTGGGTACCGGATCCCGTGCGGGTGACTCGGCCCGTGGACCTGAGCCGCAGCCCCGAAGCGTCGTCGCTCGCTTCATAGCTCACCACCACCCGATCCCGGTGGGCGATCGTGAGCCCGCCGATGCCGACCTCCACCGTGTCGGTCCACGTCACTCCGGGCCGAGCGCCGCCGGCGGGAAGGTGCGGGAGGAAGCGCCGGACGATGTCGCTCGCGATGTTCTCGCCGAGGGAGGAGGAGCGGGAGAGCCGGAAGATGCCGGGTGAGAGACCGCCGCCCCGAGGCATGAGCCCGGCGTAGCGGGAGCCCGTGGCGCTGTCCACCACCAGATGCCGAATCGGGCTGCCAGGGTCCGTGAGGATCGAGTCGAGCACGAACTCGACCCAGAACCCATCGGTGGTGTCCCGCAGGGTGAGGCTCAGGTAAGTGGTCCGGCCGTCCACCTGATGCTCGCTCCCACCCCCGGGAAGCTGGAACGTCACGCTGTCCCGCCGGTAGAACACGAACCGCGCGGGCCCACCGGGTCCGTAGGCCTGGAGCGTGTTGCCCGGAGGGGCGGGGACTGCGGCCGCGGGGTCTCCCGAATTTGGTGGGGCGGCCGGCGTCTGGTCCGGCCGGGGCGGCCCTCCGGGCCCGGCACCGGGTCCCGGGGCCGAGGCGCATCCGAACGCCGCGGCCGCCGCGAACAGGAGCGCCGGGAAGCGGGTCATTTGAGCAGGGTGACCGCGATGACGGACTTGGCCTTCACCGGGATCGGGGCCGGGGCGCCGGGGGAGATGACGGTGAGGTCGGTGTTGGTCTCCGAGGAGCCGCCCAGGTACCGGGACTTCGGGCCGGGGGTGATGTAGAAGGTGCCCGTTCCGGTTCCGGCGCCGTCGATGTTGACGGCACCCTGAGGCGAGTTCTGGATCCCGGTCGTCGAGGTGCTGTACGCGCTCGCGATCTTCATGGCCTGCTGCCCCGCGAACTCGGCCGGCCCCGCGGCGGAGTAGTTGGTGAAGGTGCGGGCCGAGGTGGTGCCGGTCTCCGACTCGGACGAGAAGTCCAGCGTGTCGCTCCACGTGCTCCCCGCGCTCAGTCCGGGTCGGATCCGCGGGAAGAACCCGGCCAGGACGCCCTCGAGCTGTCCGGTCAGGAGGGTGGGGCGGGAGGCCTTGAGCCCCGAGATCCTCCAGCGGGCGTCCACGTACCCGTGCCAGGTCGCTCCCGCGGTGCTGTCGAGCATCGCCTTGGCGGTCACGGCCGTCACGCTGTCCGCCAGCAGCGAATCGATGACCAAGGTCATGGCCTGGCCGCCCGAGCTGTCCCGGAGGGTGATGCTGAGGAACGCGCTCAGCTCGTTGGACTGGCGCTGCTCCGGGGCCCCGAACGCGCTCAGATCCACGACGCTCTCGGTGGTCACGTCCACCCGGTAGCGTAGCGTCGTCGGGTTGGAGGGGCCGACCGCCGGGAGGCCCACCAGGCCGGTCAGGGCCGCCAGACTCAGCACGCGAATCGACATGGAGCGTCCTCGAAGCAGAAGGGGAAGGGAAATGACTCAGTCAGAGCGGGGCGGTCCGGATCGCTCGGTCTTGGTGCGGCCGAAGACCGCCACGACCTCTCCGGTGTCGCTGTTGACCTTCAGGAGGCGCCAGCCGCGCTTGTGCATGTCGGCCCGCCACGTGACCAGCTTGATCCAGTCGTCCTCCGGCGCGCGGAAGACGCGCAGCTCGGCCACCTCTTCCCAGTCGGCTGGGTAGGGCTTGTCGGTGCTCGGCCGGGGAGGTGATCCCATGCGGTGGTGGATCCTGGGTCGGGTCGCGGCGGAAAGTTGGGCGCGGGCGCGGGCGGAAATCAAGAGCGCCGGTGGGATCCGGCGCTCGGAGGGGGAGAGTGGTGAGGCCGTAAGCCGAGTTCTGTTCGCCCGCAGAACGGGCGGATGGTCATCTGTCTGGGATGAACGTCGCCGTCCACCTCGTGCGGCCTACCCGCGGCTCACCGTTGCCGGTGCTTTCGGTGCGGGTCGCACCTCGCCGCCTATTTGGCCTTGCTCCGACTGGGGGTTGCCGTGCCACCGCTGTTACCAGCGGCGCGGTGGGCTCTTACCCCACCGTTTCACCCTTACCGCGCACCGAAGTGCGTGGCGGTCTGTTCTCTGTGGCCCTATCCGTCGCCTCGCGGCGCCCAGGCGTTACCTGGCAGTCTACCCTGTGGAGCTCGGACTTTCCTCGATGGCGTCCTTGCGGATGCCACCGCGACCACCGCGCCTCACCCCTTCCCTCCAGACGAAAGATACCCTGGCGGCGGCCGCGGAGACACCCGGGTCAGCCGGAACGGGTGACGCTCGCCAGCGCGCGGCGGGCCTCCTGGACCAGGGGGTCGAGGGCCGGGTCGGCTCGCTCGTACTGGGCCAGCACCTCCCGCAGCTCCCGCTCGGCGTCCGCCCGCCGGCCCAGCTTCAGGTAGGACTGGGCCCGGAGCAGCCGTACCCGGCCCAGGAGTCCCCAGCGCACGTCGAAGTACCCGGTCTCGAAGGACGCCGGCTCGTAGTCTCGCAGCAGCTCCACGGCTCGGTCGTAGTCCTGCAGGTGGTAGTACACCCCGGCCGCGAGAGGCTTGCGGTACGCCCAGTAGGCCAGCGCCCCCTGGATCTTCTCGCCCGCCTGGTCCGGCGGCCCGTTCAGGAGCCGTCGGGCCAGCGCGGAGTCCTTCCGCTCCAGGGCCATGTGGGCCATGACCTCCCTGGGCAGCGGATCGCCGGACAGCGC
>JBFIUJ010000291.1:0-3713 GCA_041607595.1 Gemmatimonadales bacterium
CTGAGCGGCTCGAACTTCGTCGAGCTGTTCGTGGGCCTCGGGGCCGCCCGGGTGCGGGACCTGTTCGAGCAGGCACAGAAGCGCGCCCCCTGCATCATCTTCATCGACGAGATCGACGCCGTGGGGCGGCACCGGGGGGCGGGACTGGGGGGAGGCCACGACGAGTGGGAGCAGACGCTGAACCAGCTCCTGGTGGAGATGGACGGGTTCGAGTCCAGCGACGGCGTCATCCTGATCGCGGCCACCAACCGCCCGGACGTCCTCGACCCGGCGCTCCTCCGGCCCGGCCGGTTCGACCGCCAGATCGTGGTGGACGCGCCGGACGTGCGCGGCCGCGAGGGCATCCTGCGGGTCCACACGCGGAAAATCCCCCTCGCCGCCGATGTCCGCCTGGACATCCTCGCCAAGGGCACGCCCGGACTCGCCGGGGCGGACCTCGCCAACCTGGTGAACGAGGCGGCGGTGCTCGCCGCCCGGCGGAACAAGTCCCAGGTGGACATGGTGGACTTCGAGGACGCCAAGGACAAGGTGATGCTCGGGGTCGAGCGGCGGAGCCTGGTCCTCACCGAAGGCCAGCGGCAGAACACCGCCTACCACGAGGCCGGGCACGCCGTGGTGAGCGTGAAAGTTCCCGGCAGCGATCCGGTCCACAAGGTGACCATCGTGCCGCGCGGGCGGGCCCTCGGGCTGATGGCGTCCCTGCCCGAGGAGGATCGGCTGGGCTACACCAAGGATTGGCTGATCGGAAAGCTCGCGATCATGTTCGGCGGGCGGGTGGCCGAGGAGCTGATCTTCGGGCCGGAGAAGGTCACCACCGGTGCGGGCGACGACATCCAGAAGGCCACCGGGCTCGCCCGGCGGATGGTCACCCAGTTCGGCATGAGCGAGCGGGTGGGCGTGATGGCCGTGGGCGACCGGGAGCAGGAGATCTTCCTCGGGCGGGAGTTCGCCACCCGCCGGGAGATCTCCGAGCGCACGGCCGAGATGGTGGACGACGAGGTGAAGCGGCTCATCGACGAGGCCTACGAGCGAGCCCGCACCATCCTCACCGACCACCGGGAGCTCCTCGAGCGGTTCGCCCAGGCCCTGCTCGAGCGGGAGACGCTCGACCGGGACGACATCGACCTCCTGGTGCAGAACAAGCCGCTCCCCCCGCCCGCCCCGGCCGAGAGCGGCGTCCCGGCGCCCAGCGCCCCCGCCAAGCCCGGCTCGGCGCCGGGCCGCGCGCCGATCCTCGGAGCCCCTCCGGCGGAGCCCGCCGGCGCGTGAGGGCGGTTCCCCTGGGGATTCACTCCCCCAGGGCGGTGAGCGAGGCCCTGAGCGCCCACGGCTGGGATCAGGGCCGGGCGGAGGCGGCCGCCCAAGGGCTGCGGCCCTTCGCAGTCCGGCTGGAGGGTCTCGATCCCGAGCGGCTCGAGGCCCTCGTTCGCTACGCCGGCACCCGACTCGGCCTCGACGTGCTCACCGGAGACGGCTGGGCCGTGCTCGCCGGAAGCCGGGCCCGCCTGTCCGCCTTCGCGCGTCCCTGGGTCGGCCCGCCCGAGCTGGCCGAGGTGGCGGAGGCCGTGGGACACGCGGTGCCGGCGGAGATCCCGCTGGCGTGGCAGACGGCACGGGGCCCGCTCCGGCTCGATCGTCCGATTCTCGTCGGCATCCTGAACCTCACCCCGGACAGCTTCAGCGAGAGTAGCCGGGTGTCTGCGGCGGCGCAGGCCGCCGACCGCGCGGAGCGAATGCAGGCGGAGGGCGCCGCGATGGTGGACCTGGGAGGCGAGTCCACACGACCGGGGGCCACGGGGGTGGCGGAGGCGGAGGAGCTCCGCCGGGTCCTCCCCGCCGTGGAGGCGATCGTGGCCCGCTGTCCCGACCTGCTGCTCTCGGTGGACACGGTCAAGTCGGGCGTGGCCCGGGCGGCGATCGCGGCCGGTGCCGCCGTGGTCAACGACGTCTCGAGCTTCCGCCTCGATCCCCGCATGGCGGAGGTCGTCGCGAGCTCGGGCGCCGGCGTCGTCCTCATGCACTCGCGCGGAGATGTCACGACCATGGCGAGCCACGATCTGGCCCAGTACGGCGGCGATGCGGTCGGCGGGGTGCTCGAGGAGCTGGGCCTGGCCGATGCCGGCGCGCTGTCGGCGGGCGTGCCGCCCGACCGGATCGCCGTGGATCCGGGGCTCGGGTTCGCCAAGACCGAGACCCAGAGCCTCCTGCTGCTCGATCAGCTGGCGGCGCTCACCGCCCTGGGGCGTCCGCTGATGGTCGGGCCCTCGCGGAAGCGGTTTCTCGGAGCGGCGACCGGCCGTCCGGTGGAGGATCGGGACCGAGCCACCGCCGCGGCCTGCGCCCTGGCCTGGGACCGCGGGGCGCGGCTCTTCCGAGTGCACGCGGTCGGTGAGACGCGGGACGCGCTTGCGGTGGCCCACGCCGTCGGCGGGGGAGCGGCGTGATCACCGGGCTTGAGGCGCTGCGCTTTGGCTGGACCGACGCGTTCGAGGTGGCGATCGTCGCGGTGCTCCTCTATCGGGTGCTCCGGTTCCTCACCGGCACCCGGGCTCTGCACATCGTGCTCGGTGTCCTCCTCCTCGCCGCGATCTACGCCGCGGCGTTCCTCCTCAAGCTGTCGACCATCACCTACTTGCTGGGGCTCGTGTTCACCTACGGGGCGTTCGCGGCGATCGTGGTCCTGCAGCCTGAGCTGCGCGGTGCCCTCGCCCGCCTGGGCCAGTCCCGGATCCTCCGCGTGCTCGCGGCCGATACCAGGCCCGCCGTCGTGGACGAGATCGTCGAGGCGTTGGAGCGCCTCAGCCGGAACGGCACCGGCGCGATCATCGCGGTGGAGCGCGAGGGCGGACTCGAGGAGTATGCCGAGGGCGGCTCTCCGGTCCGGGCCAGGGTCTCGGCCGACCTGCTGGCGACCATCTTCAGCCCGTACTCGCCCCTGCACGACGGCGCTGTCCTGATCCGGGGCGACGAGATCATCGGCGCCGGCTGCATCCTGCCGCTCACCCAGTCCCCGGTGGACGACAAGAGCCTGGGGACGCGCCACCGCGCCGCGATCGGCCTCTCCGAGGAGTCCGACGCCCTGGTGTTCGTCGTCTCCGAGGAGACCGCCGCCGTCTCGGCGGCGCAGGACGGCGTGCTCCGCCGCCGCATCACCCCGGCGGACGCCCGGATGCTGCTCACCGGGGAGGGCCTGGAGGCCCCCACCGCCACGGCCTTATCGACTTCACCCTCGACCACATGACCACTCCCGAATCCGCCCGCCCGCCCTATCTCGCCGCACTCCTCGTCGCCCTCACCGTGCTGGCGGGCTACGTGCTCACCCTGGCACCGACCGTCACCTTCTGGGACGCGGGCGAGTTCATCGCGGCGGCCAAGATCCTGGGAATACCGCACCCCCCGGGGACCCCGCTCTTCGTCCTGCTGGGCCACGTCTGGGGCATGGCCGTCCCGATCGGGGAGTTCGCGTTCCGACTCAACTTGATGAGCGCCACCTTCAGCGCGGCCGGGGCGGGCTTCCTGTTCCTGGTGGCGCACGAGTGCCTCCGGGGACTCGGCGAGGGGCTGCCGGCCGGCACCGCGCGCCTCGTCCGCACCGGCGGAGCCGCGGCAGGCGCCCTGATCGCCGCCTTCAGCTTCACCCAGTGGCAGAACTCGGTGGAGACCGAGGTCTACTCGGTCGCGACCTGCACCATCGCCGCCATGTGCTGGCTCGC
>JBFIUJ010000292.1:0-3540 GCA_041607595.1 Gemmatimonadales bacterium
GGCAAAGTGCCCTCCAGACCCCGGTGGTCGCATGAGGGCGGAGTAGGCAGACACCCAGCTCGCCCTGGACGAGACGTACGATGTGGTGCGCCGCGGCGCTCGCCTGAGTCTCCGGTACGAACCGGATGCACAAGCGTTCGTGGGCACGGTGGAGAACACCACGGGACGCACGCTCCGGCGTGTCCGCGTGGAGGTCCACCGCTCCCAGCTGCACCCTCCGTACCGGATACACCCACCCGGTATCACCTGCGCGGCACGGCTGCCCCGGCCCTTGCCGAGGAACCCGGCGACGCTTTCCTTTGCCGGCACTCGGTCTCCCTGACGCCCTGACTCCCTGACTCCCCGACTCCAAGTGCCCAAGACCATCCTCGCCGCCCTCCTCTTCGCGGCCCTGCCCTCGACCGTCCAGGCCCAGGCCCACCGGTTCGACATCATGTCCATCGAGGTCCCGGCGCCCTGGCGGCGCGAGTCGGGCGACGGGTTCGTGAACCTCTACCTCCAGGACAAGACCCGGACTTGCAAGGTCACGGTCTACCTGAGCGGTACGAGCGAGGGTTCGCCGGAGGCGGACTTCGGCCGCTGGTGGCAGGCCTACATGGTGGACTTCTATAAGGCCCGCAACGCGACCGAGCCCAGGTCCGAGCGGCGCGGCGCCTGGACCGCGATGTCCGCGGCCGGCGACGTGCGGATCGACGGCAGGCCCTTCGGGGCCAGGCTGACCACGATGACGGGTCGGGGACGCGTGGTGCCACTCCTGATGCTGCTGAGCGACCAGGGCTGTGGCGCTGAATTGGACCGGGTCGTGGCGGGGATCCGGCTGGAGGGAATGGACGCCGTTCCCTCCGCCCCACCTTCCCAGCCCGGTCCGCCGTCGACGGCGGTCACGCCCGCGCCTGAGACTCGCGGCACCGGGTCCGACGCGCTGGTGGGCGAATGGATGAAGTCGGAGCAGGTGGTGATGGGGAGCTTCGACACGGTGCGCCCCAAGTACCGCTTCGAGATAATCTTCCGGGCCGACGGGACCTACGAGGCGCGGGACTACTACACGCCGATCCCCGCGATCGAGCGGGGTAGCTACACGGTGGCGGGCAGCGTCATCCGGTTCAGGCCGGCCGAGCGGCGGAACAGCAGCCGCCCGCTCCAGCCCTACGAGCGGCAGTACACGATCGGCCAGCATCCCACACGGACGGGCGAGGCGAGCCACGGGCTCCAGCTGCTGGAGGAGAACACCGGCTGGAATACCTATCGCCGGGTGGGCAACGCGCCGGCGACCCAGAGCGCGCCCGCGGTGGGACCCTTGGCACCCTCCGGTGATCTCGCTCGGCTCCACGGCGGGTGGAAGCGCAGCATCAGCCGGGTGCCGGACTTCACCAGCGCGGCCTCGATGGCCACCTACCAGGGCTACGCCAATTTCACCTACGAGCTCCGGCCGGACGGCAGCTACCGCTACACCCAGGAGACCTGGTTCGGCCATACCCGGAACGAGTATCTCACGGTCGAGGAAACCGGCGCCTGGCGCGCCCAGGGCGACGTCCTGGAGATGATCCCGGCGAGCAACGCTTGGGTGCTCCGCTCCCAGAAGAAGGACGGCCCGGTGAAGGAGCGGGGCGCGAACCCGCTGGAGCGGACCTCCTATCGCTGGGGCTTCCACTTCTGGGAGGGGACCCAGGAGTGGAACCTCTACCTGCGTTCGTCGCAGCCCACGAAGCGGGACGGCAGCTGGGCGGGGACGGGGCCGTTCGCGGATGCGTACTACTTCAAGGCGCGGTGATGGTCGAGGGTCCATGGTCGAAGGTCGAGAGTCGCCGGGGTTGCACCTACTCTGCGGCTCACTGACTCCCTGACCCCTCAGGGCGTGCGACCCACGAGCTCGACCCGTCCGCCGCCCCACCCCGCATCCTCCAGAGGCTCGGCCTCCGCATGGTCGGCACGGTCGTTCACTCGGAAGGCGGCGAGGTGTGGGAGTGGCACCTGGCACCGCCCCCTTCCCTGGTGCAGGCGTGAGGAAGCGATAGATTGTCCCGCTCGCTTCACCGCTCGATTCACTCGCAAGGAGTCCGTATGCCATTCGGTCGTTGCGCCTCATCGGCATTCTCCCTCGTCGCCGCGCTCGCGCTCTCTTCCTGCCAGCCTCCCGCCCCCGCGGCGCTGACAGCGGCGGACCTGCAGGCGGCCGAGGCACTGGGGCCTCAGTTCGTCGAGGCGATCCGCGCGGGGGACATGGCGGCCGTCGGCCGGCTCTACGCCGATGACGCGGTGCTCCTGCCGCCCAACAGCCCGGCGGTCCGGGGACCGGCCGCGATCCAGGAGTTCTTCACGGCCTTCCCCAAGGTGGCCGAGCTTTCGCTCGTGACCGAGCGGATCGAGGGCGTGGGCGGCCTGGCCTACGTCCACGGCCGCTACGTGCTGCAGGTGGCGATCGAAGGCGCGCCGGTGGACAGCGGCAAGTACCTGGACGTCCGGAAGAAGCAGCCCGACGGCTCGTGGAAGTACGTGGCGGACATGTTCAGCTCGGACCTCCCGCCGGCACCACCCGCGCCGGCCGCTCCGGCGAAGTGACCCCCGGTGAGGCGGGGGTGGCTGGCCCCTCCCCCGCCCCGCCTGGTGCCCGCACCATGCGCCGAGGGCTCGCGTTCCTCCTCCTGCTCCCGATCCTGGCCTGCGAGCGGCCCTCTCTCGATGCGTCTCACGCCGCCGCCATCCGGGACAGCGTCCGGATCATGGCCGAGGCGATCGCCCAGGATCTCCGCGCCGGGGGGCCGAACGCCTGGCTCCCCTACTTCGACCCGGACCCGGCCTTCAGCATGGCCTCCGACGGGCGGCTCGTCTTCCCCGACATCGACTCGGCCAGGGCCTTCGTCGGGGCCTTCGCCCCCGGCATCGCCCGGATGGAGCTGGCCTGGACGGACCTGCGGGTGAACCCGGTGGGGCCCGGCCTGGCGACGATGGCGGCCGAGTATCGGGAGGTGCTCGAGGACACGACCGGTGGCGAGCGGCATCTGGCGGGGTACTTCACCGCGCTCGCCGTGCACACCCGGGCGGGGTGGAGGCTCCGGCACATGCACTGGTCGAGCCCGCCGGCGGCGCCCTGACCGGCGGATGAGCGGCCGGTGGGCTCGGCGGGGTCTCCCACCGGGACACCCTCCCTCGGCCCGGGCGGTGACCACGCCGGTCTGATCCCGGGAAGAGGGGGCTCCGGCCGCCCGGGCTCGCCCTCCGGGGCCCCGCCGTCCGCTCCATGGGGACCGCCCGAATCACCATGGTCCGCTTGGCGCTTTCCTCACAATCGCTTCACGGTTTCCGCCGTATCGTCCCGGCATGCCGACGAGCGCCGTCTGCCACACGCCGGTCTCCCCGCTGGCCGACCCGACCCACCGGTACGTACGGATCGCCCTGGTGGGGATTCCGAACGTCGGGAAGAGCAGCCTGTTTCAGCGACTCACCGGACGCTACGCGACGGTATCCAACTATCCCGGTACCTCCGTCGAGCTGACCCGGGGACACGCCCACATCGGCGCCATGGCGGTCGAGGTGATCGAC
>JBFIUJ010000293.1:0-3533 GCA_041607595.1 Gemmatimonadales bacterium
AGGTATAGGCGACCTCGGGGTGGGTGCGGGCCAGCGCCGCCGCCTCTTCGGCCTTGCGGCGCGTGTATTCCAGGTTCGACCCCGGCGGGGCCTCCACGATCATGCTGATTTCGCTCCGGTCGCTCACCGGGACAAAGCTGCCCCCGCCGAAGAAGGCCTGGATCGCGAGCGCGCCGACGAACGACCCGATCGCGATCGCGACCATGGCGGCGCGGTGGTCGAGCGCCCAGGCGATCACCCGCTCGTAGCGCTCGGCCATGCGGTCGAACCAGCGGTTGAAGCGGTCCAGCAGCCGCGCGATGGGGTTCGCCCGCTCGTGCGCTTCGGTCTGGGGGTCCGCCCAGTAGGCCGAGAGCATCGGGTCGAGCGAGAAGCTGACGAAGAGGGAGACCAGCACCGCGCAAGCGATGGTGAGGGCGAACGGCTTGAACCACTGCCCGGCCACCCCGTACATGAAGGCCACCGGTATGAAGACCGCCACGATGGAGAAGGTCGTCGCGGCCACGGCCAGGCCGATCTCGTCGGTGCCCTCATGGGACGCGGTGAGGTGGTCCTTCCCCATCTCGATGTGCCGCACGATGTTCTCGCGCACCACGATGGCGTCGTCGATCAGGATGCCGATGGCCAGGGTGAGGCCCAGCAACGACATCGTGTTCAGCGTGAAGCCGAAGGCCCACACCGCGATGAACGCGGCGAGGACGCTCACGGGGAGCGCGAGTCCCGTGATGACGGTGGAACGCCAGGAGTTCAAGAAGAGGAACACGACGAGGACCGTGAGCAGGGCGCCCTCCACCAGGGCCCGCTGCACGTTCGCGACCGCGTTGCTGACCCGGGTCCCCGCATCCCGCACGATGGTCAGGCTGGCGGCTTCCGGGAGAGCCTCCTGGAGCTCGGCGACCCGCTCCTTGATGCGGTCGCTCACCGCGGTGGTGCTGTAGCCCTTGGACTTCAGGATCTCGATGCCCACGGCCTCCCGCCCGTCGAACATCGCCAGGGTGCGGGGCTCTTCGACGCCGTCGAAGACGTCGGCGACGTGGCCGAGGCGGATCACCCGCCCCCCGCGCTCCGCCACCACGAGCGCCTCGAAGTCCTCAGGCCGCTCCGCCCGCCCCCGGAGCCGGATGGTCTTCTCGTCCAGCGCCCCCGAGACCCGTCCGACCGGCGCCGCCAGGTTCTGGGCCCGGAGCGCCTGCACCACCTGCCCGACACTCACCCCGGACGCCTGCAGAGCCTCCGGCCGGAGCTGGACCGTCATCTCCCGCTCCACCCCGCCCACGACGCTCACCTGGGCGACGCCCGGGATCGAGCGCAGCTCGCGGGTGACGGTCGGGTCGGCGAGCCGGGTCAGCTCGGCGGCCGAGAGCGTGGCGGAGGAGAGGGTGAGCGAGAGCACCGGCTCCTCCGAGGGATCGAACCGGGTGAGGACCGGCTCCTCCATCTCCACCGGCAGGTCGGCGCGCTGGGTGGAGATCGCATCCCGGATGTCCTGCGAGGCCTGCTGCACGTCCTTCTCGTAATCGAAGAACACGACGAAGCTGGCGAGCCCGTCGGTCGCCGTGGAGCGGGTCCGCGCCCGGTCTACCCCGCTGATGCCGAAGACCGCCTCCTCGATCGGCTCGACGATCTCGCGCTCCACGACGTCCGGCGAGCCGCCGGGGTAGATCACGGTCACGCCGATCACGGGCTGCTGGATGTCGGGGAACTCATCGGTCTGCAGGTTGAGCAGCGCCACGATCCCGAAGACGACGAGCGCCACCATCGCGGTGACGGTGACGATCGGCTGGCGGATGCTGAAGTCGGAGATGAGCATGGGCGCGCCCTATTCCCGTCCCACGCGCACCCGGGCCCCCACCGCCACCCCGAGCGCCTGCCCCACCAACACGGTGTCACCGGCCGCCACGCCGTCGAGCACCTCCACCCGCTCGGCGATCTCGTCTCGCAGGCCGAGCCGCACGGGGACCTCCTCCACCACGCCCCCCCGCAGCCGGGCGACGGTCGGAGTGGTGCCGCGCGGGTCGAGCGCCGCCAACGGCACCGCCAACCCCCGCCGCGACTCGAGCGCCACCCGGCCCTCGGCGAAGAGTCCGCCCACCAAGGTCCGCTCCGGGTTGGGGACCTCCACGTACACCCGGACCTGCCGGGTCGCCGGATCCACCACCGGGTTGATCCGCTCGATGCGCCCGCCGAAGATGCGCCCGCGCTGGCCGGACACGGTGAAGCGCACCCGAGCGCCCACGCGCAGCCCCTGGATCCGATCGGCCGGCACCGAGGCCTCGAGTCGGAGGCGGGTCGGATCCACGACCGTCACCAGGGGATGCCCGGGCTGGACCACGTCCCCCAGGCCCACCGGCCGCTCGCTCACCACACCCCGGAACGGCGCCCGGATCGCGGTCTGTCCCAGCTGCTTCTGGGCGGCCGCCAACCGTGCGCGGGCGTCGGCCGCGGACGCGTCGGCCGTCATCACGTTCCACCGCGCCACCTCCAGGTCCCGCTCGGCGATCGCCCCAGCCGAGGCGAGCCGCTCCGCCCGCTCGGCGTCCCGGCGCGCGAGCACCGCCGACTGCTCGGCGCTCCGCGCGCCGGACTGGGCCGAGCGGAACGCGTCCTCGATCGCCGTGGCGTCGAGCCTCAGCAGCAGCTGCCCCGAGGCCACCGCTTGGCCCTGCTCGACCAACAGCTCCACCACCGTCCCGCTCACCTGCGCCACGATCGCCGCCGCCCGCTCGGGAGCCAGGTCGCCGGACACGGCGGGGCCGGTCTCCACCAGGGCCGAATCCACCACCATCACCGCCTCGGGGCCCAGCACCACGGGCGCGCGCCCGTCCGCCGCCGCCGGGGCCGCCTCTCCGTTGCCGCATCCGGCGAGCAGGATCACGGCGATGATCGCGGCGTAGGAGGGTGACGAACCTGACATCATGGGCCTCATGGAGTGCTCGGAGGGCCCTCGCCCTCGAAGGGAAGGTCGTGGATCAGCGCGGTCCGAAGCCGAGCCACCTGGAAATCACGGGCGGCCTGCGCCTGGTTGATCTGCGCCTGCTGGAGCAGCAGCCGCGCATCCGCCAGCTCGGTCTGGGTAGAGATCCCTTCCCGAAAGCGAACCTCCGCGATGCCGTACGCGCGTTCGGCCTGTTCCACGGTCCCGGCACTCGCCCGCCAGGCCGCGCGCGCCGCGTCGAGCGCCGTGAACGCGCTGCGCGTATCCCGCTCCGCCTGCTCCAGCGCCTGTTCCAGGCGCAGGCGGGCCTCGAGCAGGTTCGCCTCCGCCACGAGCTTGTCCCCGCTCACCCGGCCTCCGGTGAAGAGGGACCACTCGAGCCGGACCCCTACCGTCCAGTCGGTGAGGAAGTCTCCCGACGACGGGAGGCCGGAGGCGGGGAACGCGACCTTCACGTACTGGGAGCTGAGGCTGATCGAGGGCCAGGCTTGGCCCCGGGCGCTGCCGAACAAGCCCTCGCTTGCCCGCACCCCCTCTCTCGCCTCCCGCACCGGGGCCCGCCCCTCGCGAGTGGTATCGACCTCGACCGGGAGCGGGA
>JBFIUJ010000294.1:0-3490 GCA_041607595.1 Gemmatimonadales bacterium
AAGCTGGTGCCGGCGTCGGCCTCGACGTGGGCGAGGGCCACCTCCGACGGCAGCGCCTCGCGATAGGGCCGGGTGGTGCAGAGCGCGTCGTAGACGTCGCAGATGTGGACCAGCCGGCTCGCGAAGTGCACGTCCCGGGCGAACCGCTTCCCGGGGTATCCCCGGCCGTCGAGCCACATGTGGTGCTCGAAGGCCACCACCGCCGCGAGATCCAGGTCCTGCTCTCCGCCCAGGATGATGTCCGCCCCGTCCCGAGGATGGCGCTGCATGATGTCGCGCTCGGCCTCGGTGAAGGCGCCGGGCTTGACCAGGATCTCCAGGGGAATGCGCACCTTCCCCAAATCGTGCAGCAGGCCGGCCACCCCCAACGCGCGGACGTCCCTCGGCGCCAGGCCGAGGAACTCGGCCAGGCCCATGGACAGCACCGCGACGTTGCTCGCGTGGGTGGTGGTGTACTGGTCGAACTCCTTCAGCTGCAGCAGCGGGAGCACCATCCCTTGCTGCGAGTGCATGGCCAACGCGAGCGACCGGACCAGGGCCTCCGTCTCGAGCAGGGGCAGCTGGCCGGTCCGCTTCACCTCCTCGTGGACCCACCCGATCCCGTCCACCTCGTCCCGCAGGCTGTAGGCGAGGGACGCCACGGCGAAGGCGGTGGACCCCTCGTCCGGCTGCTCCTCGCCCCGGAGGGCCACGGCGCCGAAGCGAATGCTGGTCCGCGCCAGCTGGCGGGCCTCGCTGGGTCGCGCGGCGACCCCGGAGAGCCGATCGTAGACCTCGTACAGGAACCCCTCGAACTCCTCCCGCGACACCGCGTCGCGCATCTCCAGCCGCTCGATGCCCACCGCGGCGAACCGGACGGCCCACTCCCACTCCTTCAGCTCGCGCAGCACGCGATCCTGATAGACCACCTCGCCGTCCAGGAACGCGAACCGGGGGCGCGGGTCGGTCGCGGCGAGGGCCTGCAGCTGCCGGTAGGAGGCGTCCAGCGCCCGGTGTCGGGCCGGGTGGCCCTCGCCGTAGAGGGACATGGTCGCGAGGACCTGCCCCATCGAGGTGAGCAGGGGGATCGGGTCGCTCATGCGGCCCCGGGCCGGCCCGCCGAGCGGACGTCGCCGTCCGGGTGGCGCTCCACGAGGCGCCACACGGCATCGAGTGAGGGCTCCCGCGGCCAGTGGGCGGCGAGCACGGTGAGCGCGCTCAACAGCTCGGGCGACTTGTGGGCCAGGATGCGGCGGCGCAGCCATCGGGTCCTCCGCACCACGTAGCCCACGAGGCGCTCGCGGACCTCGGCCGTGGGGAAGTTGCCCAGCACCCGGATCGCGAGCGCCCGGATCTCCGGCGAGCGCTTGGCGTCGAGGAGCGAGAGCAGGCCCGGCAGGGCCTTCGGCGGGCAGCGCTCGAGCGCCGCGCCGAGTCCGAGGTGGAGGATGCCCTCGTCCGGGTCGGCCAGGGACTGGAGCAGCGCGTCGTCCCGCCACTCCCGTCGCTGGAAGAGGAGCTTCAGGGCCTCTCGGCGCACCCGTGCGTCCGGGTGCCGGGCGTAGGTCGCCGGGGTGAACTTGGCCGGCCAACCCTTCTCCATGCCGCCCAGGAGCAGGAGGAGGTTTCGCTGGAGGTACCACGGCGACCCCGGAAGACGGGCCACCGCCGCCGCCGCGGCCCGCGGTCCGAGGCCGCCGATCCAGGCGAGGAGCCGCCGGCGCACGGCCTGGGACTCGGCGGTGGCCAGCACGTCGATCATGGGGCCCGCGGCGGGCAGCCCCATCCGGGCCACGAACTGCCGCACGGCCTCGGGGTCCGCCTCCTCCATCTGGACGAGCCGGAGGAGGTTCTCCGCCGAAATGAGGTGCGCCCAGAGTGACGCGACCGGCTTCGCGGACCCTTCGTCGCTCCCTGCCTGGTCGAGGAACTCCACCAGCCGGGGCAGCTCCCCCCGCTCCACCATTTCGTCGGCGGCGCGGAGCACCGCCGGCCCGACCGTCCCGACCTCCAGCGCCATCTGCACCACCCGGGGCGCCTCGTATGCGCGAGGACCGTCCGCCGCCGCGGCGACGGCCTGGGCGGCGGGCCGCGAGAGCAGCTCCAGCAGCCGGCGGTGGGTCCCCGGATTCGGATCCTCCAACGCCCACCCTCGCACGAGCTGGCGCACGGTGTCCCGCAGGGCCGCGTCCGCACCGGGGGCCAGCGTCGTCTTCTCCCCGGCGTGTCCCGCCAGCTTGGTGAGTATCCGCAGCATGGCGTGGGAGATCGTCTGCTGGGAGGCCTCGGCCGCCGCCTCGAGCAGATCCAGCACGACCTCCACCGGAAGCGTCCGGGCCCCTTCCATCACGAGCTGGCGCCGCTGGGCCAGGGTGCCGCCCACCTCCAACATCATCTTCAGCGTTCCCGGCTCGAGCGTCTCGATCAGTCGGGCGAGCCGCTCGCGGAGCCGCATCGCCTCCGGCCCCTCCAGCTCGCCCAGGAGCTCTCCCATCTTGAGGAGGTAGCCCACGATCATCCGGTCGTAGGTTTCCTCCTGGCCGGCCTGGCGGCGCTCCCCAATGGCGCGGGCCACCGCCGCGGGATCCGCGGCCGGGTCGTCCCGCTTGAGGTCGGGGCGCTCCAGCGCCGCGGCCGCGAGGCTGATCCAGAGCCGAGCGCTTTGGCCGGCACCGGATCCCTCACGCTCCTCACCCTGCTCCGCGATCGCGAGCGCATCGAGCGCCAGCGATTGCAGGCGAGCGTGCGGCCAGCGATCGAACTCGTGGGGCGGGCGGAGCCCGAGCGGCTCGCCGCGGCGCCAGCTCTCGTCGCCGAGGGCCTGCAGGAGGCTCCCCAGCTCCTCGGTCTCCAGCCCCGGCAGGAGGCGGAGCGCGCCGAGCTGGTGTCGGTGGAGCCGGTAGGCCAAGTCTCGGAGAATGCCGTTGCCGGCGTCGGTGGCGGCGCCCTCGATCAGCAGCTGGCGCTTGGCGATGCCGATGGTGAGCGAGGCCCGGCTGGCGAACAGGCTGGCGAGCCGCTGCGCGGCGGTGGTCACGGCGCCCCGGAGCGCGGGATGGTCCGGGGGATACGTCTTGGTCTTGCTGAGCGCGATGGAGAACTGGACCAGGAACAGCGACAGGTCGCGCGAGAGCACGCGCGCCTTCTCGGGCGTCGCGGAATCGGTCAAGGGTTGGCGGGGACCAGGAGAATCGTGGGGGAGCTCCACGGGACGGCGTTCCATGGCCTCACGGCTCCACGCTAACGCGCAGCGGGACGGCGGGCAAGGCTCATGCGGCGGGCCACGAAGCGTCCAGCTCTTCCAGCAGGCAATCCAGGTCGGCCTCCTCGGTGCGGAAGCTGGTGATGCAGGCGCGGAGGGCGCGGACCCCTTCTCCGCCGCCCAGCCGCACCTCCGAGATCCACACCCGTCCCCGGGCGTAGACGCGCTCCAGGATCGCGGAGGCGGAGACCGATCCGGAGCGGATCTCCGGTCGGCTGAAGCAGACGACCGGCAGCGGGGTCTGGTTCA
>JBFIUJ010000295.1:0-3456 GCA_041607595.1 Gemmatimonadales bacterium
GCGCCGGGACGCGCCAACGCCGCGTGATACCCTTCGGGCCCCACCCGCACCATCAGGTCCCGCCCCGTCACCCCGCAGCACATGTGGCCGCGCAGCATGAACGTGAGGCCGCCGAACATCTTCTTCTCCACCAGGTCGGCGCGAGACCCGAGCGCCATTCGGACCCTCGCCACCAGCGCGTCGTCGTACGGCACGGCTCGTCCTCCTTCCCCGCTGGCCTAGGCGCCCACCGCGCCGGCGAGCCGGCGTGCGAGGTTGCCCCGCCGGCCGACCGCGATCGTCCGGAGCCCGAGCCATCGCGCCAGGGTGCGGAGCTCGGCGGCGAGCGCCGTCCCTACGGGATCGGCGTCGGCGTGCGGCTCGAGGTAGGCCGCGGGGACCAGCAGGCGCGCCTGGTCCCGATCGGCCTTCAGGTCCACCCGGGCCACGAGCCGCTCCCCGAGCAGGAAGGGGAGCACGTAGTAGCCCCAGCGGCGCTTGGGCTTCGGCACGTAGATCTCGATGCGATAGGCGAAGTCGAACAGGCGCTCGACCCGCGGCCGACACCAGACCAGAGGGTCGAACGGGGAGAGGAGCGCGGCCGCCCCCGCGCGGCGCGGGATCCGGGCGCCCACGTCGAGGAGCCCCGGGTCCCGCCACCCCTCCACGCGCACCTCGCGGAGGACCCCGGCCTCCACCAGCTCCCGGAGGCGCGGACGCGCCGCACTCGGCGGCATGCGATAGTAGTCTGCCAGGTCGCGCGCGGTCCCGATCCCGAGCGCGCCGGCGGCCAACCGGAGCAGCATCCGCTCGGCCTGGTGCCGCTCGGGCGGTCGGCCGCGATGCCGGGCGGGGATCACCCGCTCCGCCAGGTCGTAGGCCCGGGCGAAGCCGCCGCGTCGGTCGCTGACCGCGAGGCGCCCGAATCCGAAGTGGGCCTCGAGCACCGAGCGCGTCACGCCGAGTCCCCACCCCCATCGATCCGACATGCGCGCCGGGGCCCCGCCGGCCGGCTCCGGCAGGTCGGCCGCGGTGAGGGGGCCGCGCGAGCGGACCTTCTCCAAGACCGCCTCGGCGTAGTCCGGCCGCTGGGCCAGAAACCGCTCGAAGCCCCACGGACGCACCCGATGAGCCTGGCGGCGGTGATGCAGCAACGGCCAGTGCTCCACGGGCACGATCGAGGCCTCGTGCGCCCACTGCTCGACGAACTCCCGCCGCCGGTAGACCAGATCGTCGAGCGATTCGCGCCGGTACGGCCCGAGGCGAGAGAAGGGCACCAGGTAGTGAGCCGGGAGGAGGACGTTCACGAAGTCCTGCTGGACCACGCCGAGGCGCCGAAGGACCCGGCGGACGTGTCGCGCGTCCACTCGACCCCGGGGGCGCGGCCGATCCAGGCCCTGCGCGGCCAGCGCGAGACGCCGAGCCTCGGAGCGGGACAGCGAGTCGAGCGACCGCGGCACGGGAGGCGGTTCTTAGGCCGGCTCCGGCGGAGCCGCCCGGCGAATGCTCAGCACCTTCTCGCACGAGGCGTGCACTTCCCCCTCGGCATCCACCAGGTCGACGCCGTAGCGCCGCTCCACCTTGCCCTCCCGCTCCACCTCGGCGCGGATCCGGTCCAGGTCGTCCTCGTCCAGCCGGAACGTGGCGGTAAGCGTGGAGCGCCCGGGGCGCCGGAAGCGGATCGTGGCGGCCTTGTCCCAGACTACGTACGCCGGGCCCAGGCGCTTGATGAGCATCACCATGTAGAAGGGGTCCACCGCGCCGTACAGGCTCCCGCCGTAGATGGTGCCGACGTAGTTCCGCGTGCGCCACCCGAGCGAGAGGCGTACCCGCACCTCGGTCCAATCGGCGGCGATGTAGGTGACCCGGCCACCGGTGCCCCGGTAGGCCGGAAACCAGTTGAAGCCCCATCGCATGAGGCGCGTGCGCCAGGATTCGGCCACCGGCTATCTCCTCCGGCGGCCCGCGGCCGTCCCGCTCACAGCATCCGGCGGACCTTGGCGAAGCCCTCGCGGATCTCCTCGACCAGGTCTTCCGCCGCATCCTCCACGTCATCCGCCGCATCCTTGGCCGTGCTCTTCACCCGGTCGGCCCGGGCGCGCAGCTTCTGGAGCCGTTGCTCCAGCCTCTCGAATTGGTCGCGCCCGTCGGCCTTGGCGAGGTGGATCTTGAGCCGCAGCTCGTCCCGCTCGCGCTCGAGGTCGGCCAGCAGCTGCTTCCAGGTCGCACTGAAGTCGGGCATCGTGGAATCCTCTCTGTACGGTATCGAATCGCGACGGTGCCGGCGGGCCGTGCCCCACGAGCCCACGTGTCGTGTCAGGCCTCGCGCATGATCACGAGCAGCATCCTGAACTTCTCCGGAGCGTGCAGCGCATGGGGAACACCGGCCGGGAGGCGAAGGACCTCGCCTTCGCCGACCGCGTGCTCCACCCCGCCGACCGTCACCGCGGCGCGGCCTTCCAGGATCAGCACCAGCGCCTCCGAGGGCACCTGATGCTCGCTCAACCCCTCGCCCGCATCAAAGGCGAACGCCGTGACCGTGCCCGACGCCGTCTTCAACAGGGTCTGACTGACGATCGCGCCGTCCTGGTATCGGGCGAGCTGGGAGAGGGATGCGGGCCTGTCGATCCGCCCCTTGGTCATGCCGACCTCGCCGCAGGGTCCGAGTGACGCTCGGACAAGAGTCGGCGCGGAGCGCTGAAGGGAGTCGGAAACGACCGTGAAGGGGAGGCTACTCCAGCTCCTTCTCGATGCGCACGCGCTCGACCGTGCGCTCCGCCCGGGTGAGCGTGACCCACCAGCGGCGGACGTGACGGGGGTTCTTCTTGTTGGCGGTGGCCCACTTGGTGAGGAGCCGGGCGGTCTTCTGGTTCATGAGGACGGTCCTCCGGGAAGTGCATGCCGAGCATCGAGGATACCCCGGGCGCCGACGGGCGTCCAGAGGAGCCTCCGGAGAGAGAGATCCACCGAAGGCTAGGGCGAGCGACGGGCCTCGCGCCAGAGCCCGACGGCCAGGGCCCCGGGCACGATCACCGCCAGCACGCTGGCCCACGCCGGGATCGCAGCGCCCCCGATCACCACCTCGACCGAGAACACGAGCCGAGCCAGGTGGAGGAGTGCCACGAGCCCGAGGAAGGCGGCGGAGATGGCCGCGATGGGCTTCACCGCGTCCCTGCTACAGGTAGCGGGCGACGGCCATCAGGACGGTGGCGAGCGCCAGCAGGACGGCCACGACCCGCCCGGCGTTCATCGAGCGGCGGCGCAGCTGCTGGAGAGCGGCCTGCTGCTGATCCCGCTCCGGGCCGGCCGGCATCTGGGCCAGAGCCTGCGAGCGCGCCCCGACCTGCATCATGCCGGGCCGGACCATCCCAACCCCGACGATGAACGCGATCAGCGCCAGCACGCCACCGGTCGCCAGCGCGTGCCCGGCCGGCGCCTTGAAGTACGCCGGATCCAGACCGTTGGACACGCGCCAGA
>JBFIUJ010000296.1:0-3381 GCA_041607595.1 Gemmatimonadales bacterium
CGCCGCCCGGGCCGGTCGCGACGTGGCGGCTGGACGACCTGGTCGAGGCCTCCGGCAACCGGATGGCGCTTCGGGCCGTCCGGGCCGCGCTGGAGCAGCCCGGCGTGAAGTACAACCCGCTGGTGGTGGTCGGCGGGAGCGGGACCGGCAAGACCCACCTGCTGCACGGCTTCGGCCACGGCCTCGCCGCCGCCGGGCTCGGGCCGGTGGCCTGCCTGAGCGCGCACGACTTCACCACCGAGCTGATCGAGGCCATCGAGCGGGACCGGGTGGCCGCGTGGCGGGCCCGCTACCGTCGAGCGGGCGCCTTCCTGCTGGACGACGTCCACCTGGTGGCGGGGCGCGAGCGCACCCAAGAGGAGCTCTTCCTGCTCTTCAACGCGCTCCAGGACGGGGGACGCCAGCTGGCCTTCACCTCGGCCGTGCCCCTGCGCGACCTGGCCGAGGTCGAGCAGCGGCTGGTGACCCGGCTGGAGGGCGGCCTGGTGGTGGAGCTTCCTCCCCCCGAGCGGGAAATCCGACTGGCGGTGGCGGAGCGGGTCCTGGCCGAGCCGGCCGGAGAGGCGGCCGGACCGCTGGCCCAGTACCTGGCAGGGCGGCCGATGGACTCGGTCCGAGGGCTCTTGGGGCTGATCCAGCGCGTGCTCCACGCGGCGGAGGCTCGAGAGACACGGCCCACCGTGGCGGTGGCCCGGCAGGAGCTGGAGGGCGTGCTCCCCCGGCCGCCGCGGACGTCCGGGGTGCGGCGGAGCGGCATCGTGCTCGCCACGGCCGGCGGCGTGCGCAGCCGGGAGAAGGCGATCTGGCACTGGCCGAACGTGGCGGAGCGGTTCCTCGAGGAGTGGCGCTGATGGCCATCAAGGGGAGCCTCAAGGAAGCGAGCCTACCGGACGTGATCCAGCTGCTGGCGCTGGGGCGCAAGACGGGATGCCTCGCCGTGGCCGATCGCCAGAACTTCGGGTACATCTACTTCCGCGACGGGCGGATCGTCTACGCGTCCATCGTCAACCGGCGGGACCGCATCGGCGACATCCTCGTCCGCAACAGCCGGATCTCGCAGACGCAGCTCCAGCAGGCCATCGAGATGCAGGAGAACTTCCGCGAACGGAAGCTCGGCGACTTGCTCGTGGCGACCGGCGCGATCAGCCGACACGATCTCGAGCTCTACATGCGCCTCCAGATCGAGGAGGCGGTCTACTACCTGTTCACCTGGACAAGCGGCACGTTCAACTTCGAGGCCGGGGTCGCGCCCGAGCGGGAGGACTTCCTCGTCGCCATCAACCCCGAGTCGCTCCTCCTCGAGGGCGCCCGGCGGGTCGACGAGTGGAGCCTGATCGAGAAGAAGATCCCGAGTCTCGATCTCGTCTTCGCCGTGGACCGAGAGCACCTCGCCGCGGCGGAGGTCACCCTCGCGACGGAGCAAGAGAAGATCCTGCCCCTCCTCGACGGCGCGCGGGACGTCTACCAGGTGGTCGAGGAGTCCGGGCTCAGCGAGTTCGACGTCGGGAAGGCGCTCTACGGGTTGGTCACGGCCGGGTTCATCCGGCGGGTGGGCACCTCCATCGCCCGTCCGGTGGCCGGGGTGCACGATGCTCGGGTAGAGGAGCATCGGAACCTCGGGATCGCCTTCTTCAAGACCGGCATGTTGGAGGAGTCGCTCCGCGAGTTCCGCCGGGTGGCCGAGCTGCGGCCTGCGGACGGGAGCGCGTGCTTCTACATGGGCCTGCTCGCCCTCAAGCGCGCGCGCTGGGAGGAGGCGGCCGAGCAGTTCCGGCACGCGATCGAGAAGGGCGGGCCTCGCCCCTCGGCGCTCCACAACCTGGCCTTCGCGCTCGAGCAGCTCGACCGGTTGGAGGAGGCCGAGACGACCTACGGCGAGGCGGCCGCGCGGGCGCGGGACGATGCGCGCATCATGATCGGGTGGAGCATCGTGGCCCTGCGCCGGGGGGACCACGCCGTGGCGGGCGGGCGGCTCGCCCGGGCGCGGGAGCTGGTGGGGAACCGTCCCGTGCCGGGCATCTGGTACTGGGCGATGGCGCTGGCCCAGGCCGCCGGGGACGAGCTCGAGGCGGCCATCGCCACCGCCCGGGAGGGGGTCCAGGCCTTTCCCGGCCACCCGGTGCTCCGCAACAACCTCGCCGTGCTGCTCGAGGCGATCGGGGAGGGGGCCGAGGCGGAGACCATGCTGCGGGCGGCCTTCGCCGAGGAGCCGACGCTGCCCCAGGTCTCCAAGAACCTCGGCGACCTGCTCTACCGCGCCGGGCGGTACGACGACGCCTTCGACGCCTACGAGCGCGCCGTCAAGCTGGCGCCGGAGCTCGGAGACGACGTGTGGTTCAAGCTGGGGAACATCGCCTACAAGCGGCGGGAACGGGTGCGCGCGCGGACCTGCTGGGAGCGCGTCGTCTCGCTGAACCCGGGCCACGAGCTGGCGCGGTCGAACCTCGAGCTGCTGGGCGCCGAAACATGACCGCCGGAGACGATCCCACCTTCCGGGCGCTGGCCAGCCGGATCGCGAGCGGGGCAGGACTGACGGTCGAGATGTTCAAGGACAAGTGCCTGCGGCGGCGCATCGCCGTGCGGATGCGGGCCTGCGGGGCCGCGAGCTACGCCGACTACCTGACCCTGATCGACCGCGAGCCGGCGGAGCTGGTCCGGCTGCGCGAGGCGCTGACCATCAACGTCACCAGGGTGTACCGGAACCCGGAGACCTGGGAGCGGCTGCGCCGCGACATCCTGCCCGCCCTGGTGATGCGCCGCCGGGGCGTGGTGCGCGCCTGGAGCGCCGGCTGCAGCTCGGGGGAGGAGGCCTATACCATCGCGATGGTGCTCGCCGACGCGATCGATGCCGCCGGGCCGCGCGCCGGCCGGGGGACGGTGGACGCGACCGACCTGGACCGGCCGAGCCTCGAGCGCGCCCGGGCCGGACGCTATCCCGCCGGGTCGTTCAGCGAGACCCCCGCGGACCTGCTCGCCCGCTTCTGGCGCCCCGCGGGCGACGGCTTCGAGCCGACCGATCGGCTGCGTGCGGCCGTGCGGGTGCGAGAGCTGGACCTCGGCCGGGTGGAATGCCCGCCGGCGACGTACGACCTGATCGTGTGCCGCAACGTGGTGATCTACTTCGAGCGGCCCACCCAGGAGCGGCTCTTCGCGCAATTCGCCGATGCCCTCGCGCCCGGCGGCGTGCTGGTGCTGGGCAAGGTCGAGACCCTCTTCGGACCCGCCCGCGAGCGGCTCGAGGTGCTGGATCCTCGGGAGCGCATCTTCCGGCGGCCGGAGTGATGGCGGACGCGATCCACGTCCGGATGGGCGAGCTTCGGGTCGGCGGTCCGGGGGACACCCTGGTCACCGTCGGGCTGGGAAGCTGCGTGGCGATCGTCC
>JBFIUJ010000297.1:0-3227 GCA_041607595.1 Gemmatimonadales bacterium
CCGGCGGGGGTCGTACGGGAGGCGGTGGTGCTCGAGTAGCGCGTAGAGCTCGCCCCGATAGTCCCGCTCCTGGTGGAGGGACTCCTGGCCCTGGAGGTAGGCGAGGAGCTGGGTCTCCTCGGTGGCCGAGACGCTGAACGCGGCGTACTCGGCCTGCCAGCGGAAGTCCCGACGGTGCGGGTAGGTGGCCCGAATCCACCGGGCGGTCTCCTGCTTGAGGCGGCGCGCCATCCGGTGGACCGAGACGGTCGGCGGGAGCTCGACATAGAGGTGGAGGTGGTCCCTTGCGCCGCCGGCGCAACGGACGCGGCCGCCCACCCGCCCGGCGACCCCATCCGCCAGGGCGTAGAGGCGACTCCTCCACTCGGGATCCAGCCATGGCCGGCGCTCCCGGGTGGCCCACACCAGATGGATCCGTACCGCGGCGTGCGGCATGTCGCCTCCCTCGGGGGGGGAGTCCCCACCCTAGGCGGCGCGGGGTGCGGGCCGTCAACCCGCTTGCCGCGTGCGGGTGCTCAATAGGCCGGTCCGGGGTGGCGACGGGCCGCGAGGCGGGACTCGGGGCATTAGACTTCCCGCATGCAGCGCGGGGACGGAGACCGGCGGGGGTTCCTCAGGGACCTGGTCGGCGAGTGGGTCGAGCGGCTGGTGGAGGAGGCCGAGCAGCGCATGGCGCCCAGGCGGCAGATCCGCCCGCCGGGCGCCTTGCCCGAGGTGGCCTTTCTCGCCGCGTGCACGCGGTGCGGCGCCTGCGTGGAGGCCTGTCCGCCGCACGCGATCCGGCTGCTGGGGCCGGAGGCCGGCCTCGCGGCTGGGACCCCCTTCCTGGAGCCTGCCCGGCAGCCGTGCACGGTGTGCCCGGACATGCCCTGCGCGGTCTCCTGTCCGACGGATGCGCTGACGGTGCCGGCCGCGGGCTGGACGGGGGAGCGGCTGGGGAAGCTCGAGCTGCTCCCGGAGCGGTGCATCACGTTCGCCGGCACGCCGTGCGGGGTCTGCGCCAACGCGTGCCCGGTGGGCGAGGCGGCGCTCGGGATGGACGACCGCGGCCATCCGGTGCTGCGGATCGAAGGCTGTGTCGGGTGCGGCGTCTGCGTGCAGGTCTGCGTCACGTCGCCGTCGTCGTTCGTGCTCAAACCGTTGGAGGGCTGATGCCCGATGTGCCGTACCGGGTGGACAAGCCGTGGGGTCACGAGCTGGTGTGGGCCCGCACCGATCGCTACGTGGGCAAGGTGCTCCACGTGAAGGCGGGGCAGGTCCTCAGCTTGCAGTACCACAACCTCAAGGACGAGACCATGCACGTCCTGCGCGGCGAGCTGATTCTGCGCACCCGCGTGGACGGGGAGCTCGTCGCGCGGCCGTTCCGGGCCGGAGAGACCGTGCACATCCCGCCGAAGCTGGTGCACCAGATCGAAGCCGTCGTCGACAGCGACGTCCTCGAGGCGTCCACCCCGGAGCTCGACGACCTGGTCCGGCTCGAGGACCGCTACGGAAGGACTTCCTGATGCAAGTGATTATCCCGCTCGCGGGGAAGGGCACCCGGGTCCGCCCCCACACCCACCTGGTCCCCAAGCCGATGCTCAAGGTGGCCGGCCGGCCGGTCATGGACTGGGTGATGGACCGCCTCGAGGGGCTCGACGTGACCGAGCTGATCTTCATCACCGGTCACCTGAAGGAAGAGGTCGAGCGCTACGCCACGGGGCGCTACGGCATTCCCGCCCGGTTCGTGGAGCAGGTGGTCCAGGACGGGACGGCCGGCGCGATCAACTTGGCCCGGCCCTACGTGAAGGGGCCGGTGCTGATCATCTTCGTGGATACCGTCTTCGAGGCGGACCTCACCCTGATCAACCGGGCCGACGCGGACGGGATCATCTGGGCCAAGGAGGTCGAGGACTACCAGCGCTTCGGGGTGGTGGTCACCGACGCCGACGGGTACATGACCAAGATCGTGGAGAAGCCGTCCACGCCGATCTCCAAGCTGGCCAATATCGGGCTCTACTACATCCGGGACGTCGAGAGCCTGTGGGCCGGCATCGATCACACCCTGGCCCAGCCCAAGAACAAGGGCGAGTACTTCCTGACCGATGCGTTCCAGTGGATGATCGAGCAGGGGAAGCGGATCCTGACCGCGGAGGTGGGCGGCTGGTACGACTGCGGCAAGCTCGACACCGTGCTCGAGACCAACGGCCTCCTCCTGGCCAAGGGGGCCGCGCGCCGGCGCGACTTCCCCGGCGTCACCATCCACGATCCGGTGTACATCGAGGACGGGGTGGTCGTCGAGCGGAGCGCAATCGGCCCCAACGTGAGCATCGAGGCCGGGACCCGCATCGCCGATTCCACGGTGGTCAACTCGATCATCGGGCGGGAGGCCCAGATCTCCCGCTCGCAACTTCGGGACTCGATGCTCGGCAACCACGTGGTCGTGGAGGGCTTGACCGGCAGCGCCAGCCTGAGCGACCACGCCGAGATCCGCTCCGGCTAGCCCCTCCCGAGGCGGCCCCCTCCGGGCCGACGCGGCCGGCGACTTGACCTACCCGAATGTCGCGCGCCACGTTACACCCATGGACCCACGCAGCCTCATCTTCGACTGGAACACCCGGGACGGCGGCTTCGACTACGCGGCCGCCCAAGTCACCCTCGACGACGAGACGCTGCGGGACGGCCTCCAGAGTCCCTCGATCGTGGACCCCCCGGCGGAGGCCAAGCTCCGCCTCCTCCACCTCATGGCCCAGCTGGGCATTCGCTCCGCCGACATCGGCCTGCCGGGGGCGGGCGATCGGGCGGTCGAGCAGGTCCGCATGCTCACCCGGGAGATCGTCACGGCGCGACTCCCACTGGTGCCCAACTGCGCGGCCCGCACCCTGGTGGCGGACATCGAGCCGATCGCGCGGATCTCCCAGGAGTTCGGGATCGCGATCGAAGTGGCCATGTTCATCGGCTCGTCCGGCGTCCGGCAATACGCCGAGGACTGGACCATCGAGCGCATGCTGGAGGTCTCGGAGCGCGCCGTCCGGTTCGCGGTGGACCGAGGGCTTCCGGTCATGTTCGTCACCGAGGACACGACCCGTGCGCGCCCCGAGGCGCTGCGGGCCCTCTACGGGCGGGCGATCGAGTGGGGGGCCCGCCGGCTGACGCTGGCCGATACGACCGGGCACGCGACCCCCGCCGGCGTGCGGGCGCTGGTACGGTTCGTCAAGGAGGAGATCATCGTCCCCTCCGGCGAGCCC
>JBFIUJ010000298.1:0-2920 GCA_041607595.1 Gemmatimonadales bacterium
ACGTGATCATCAAGAAGGTCTCGATGGATCGGATGAAGGAGGCCGAGGCGCGCGAGGTCATCCGCTGGGAGGCCGAGCAGCACGTCCCCTTCGATATGGACAACGTCGAGCTGGACTTTCAGATCCTGGACCCGGATGGCGAGGGACTCCAGATGACCGTGTTGCTGGTCGCGGCCAAGCGGGAGCTGGTGGAGATGAAGGTCTCCCTGCTCTCCGAGGTGGGCATCGAGCCCACCATCATCGACGTGGACGCCTTCGCGCTGCACAACGCCTTCGAGGTCAACTACCCGGAGGCGATGGTCGGCGTGGTGGGCCTGGTGAACATCGGGCACGAGACCACGAACGTGAACATCCTGGACGACGGCGTCCCGGTCCTTACCCGGGACATCCCGGTGGGCACGCGGCGCTTCCGGGAGGACATGCAGCGCGAGCGCGGGATCAGCGCCGAGGAGGCGGACCAGCTGCTGCGCGGGTTCGAGCGGCACGAGATCCTCGAGCCCTTCTTGCAGACTCGGGGGGAGGAGCTGGCGGTGGGCATCGAGCGGGCCGCGGCGTTCCTCCAATCGGCCAGCCGGTCCGCCTCGGGGCTGAGCCGTCTCTACACGACCGGCGGCGGAGCCCGGATCCCGGGCCTCAACCGCGTGCTGGCGGATCGCCTCCGGTTGCCGGTGCAGCTCGCCAACCCCCTCGAGCGGCTGCAGGTCGCGGAGGGCGTCTTCGATACGATCAACGCCGAGGAAGTGGCGCCGCTGCTGATGCTGCCCATCGGCCTCGCGCTCCGCACCGCGGCCTGAGGCCACGGGGGCCGATATCCCATGATCACCGTCAATCTCCGTCCCGGTCTCAAGCGCGCCCGCGCGGGATCTCCGCTGGCGGGCCTTGCGGCCCGGACCCGCGAGCTCGTCGCCAAGGTACAGGACCCGATGCTGCTCGGGGCGATCGCCTTCGCCGTGCTGGTGGGCGCCGGGGTCCTCTGGGTGGGGGTCAGCAACGCCAGTACCCTGCGTGAGCTCGAGCCGCAGCTCCAGAGCGCGAAGGACGAGAACCGGCGCTTCAAGAACTTCGTGGCCCAGAAGCGGCGCGAGGAGCGGATTCGGGACTCCCTGCTCGCCCAGATCAACGTGATCCGTCAAGTCGATGGCGACCGCTACGTCTGGCCCCACGTGATGGACGAGGTGGCCAAGGCCCTGCCGTCCTACACCTGGCTGGTGGACGTCGGCACGCTCGGGGCGGCCCCCGGCGCGACTCCGGCGCCGGCCGCCGCGTCGGGGGCGCCCAGCGACAGTGCGGAGATCCCCGCGCTCCAGTTCCAGATCAACGGGCGCACGGTGGACATCCAGGCCTACACCCGGTTCCTCCGGCAGCTCGAGGCGTCCCCCTGGATCTCGGACGTGACCCCGCTGTCGGCCCAGACCATCGTCGAGCAGGAGCGGCCGGTCACGGCCTTCGCGATCCGCGCCATCTTCCGGAAGGCCGACTCGGCCTACATCCGGACCGTCCCTCTCGGCCAGTCGGTGAGGTAATCCGCCATGGCGCTGACGACTGACCCCAGGACCACTCCGATCCTGATCGCGCTCGTCGCGGTCCTGCTCGGCTACGTCCTCTATACCGGCACCGGCATCTCCGCCATCGGGATCGACGGGCTCGAGGCGGGCAAGGAGCGCATCACGGTGATCCGGGACTCGATCCAGATCCTCCAGTCGCAGACCGACAGCGCCAAGCGGGACCTCGCCAAGGGGACCGCCGAGGACCTCCGCCGCCGGCTGGGCGGCTACCGGGCGAGCCTGCAGCTGCTGCGCCGGCTGGTCCCGGAGCGGAACGAGGTGCCCAATCTGCTGGACGACATCTCCACCCGCGCCAAGATCCGGGGGGTGAACTTCGCCAAGTTCGTCCCGTTGCCGGTGGAGCCCGGTCCGTCGCCGTTCGACACCTACAAGTACGACCTGGCGGTCCAGGGCCGCTACGACCAGATCGGGGAGTTTCTCTCCGACGTGGCATCCCTCCAGCGGATCATGGTGCCGTTCGACCTCTCGCTGGTGGTGGCCAACCAGACCTCGGCGCGCGCCCTGGGCGACACCTCGGGCGCCCTGCTCGAGGCCCGCTTCCAGATCCGCACCTATGTGAAGTCGTTGATCGAGGAGGGCGACCGTGGCACGTGACCCCTTCCGGCTCGGCCTGACCCTGGTCCTGCTCCTCGCGGCGTGCGGGGGCGGGGGCGACGCGGCGGAGGACACGACCCCCGCGGTCGACACCGCCAAGATCCGGGCCCGGCGCGACAGCATCCAGGCCGTGCGGCGTCAGGCCGACTCGATCGCTCAGGTGACCTACGCCGCTTGCGGCGACTCGGTCGTGGCCCAGCTGCGCCGCACGGCCGCGGGCCGGCGGAAGCTGGCCCAGGCCATGCCCGAGGGCATGGTGCGGCCCGAGGTGCTCGCCGCCTGCGGTCAGCCCCCCACGACGACGGCGGTGCCGCCGGCGCAGGCTACCGCCCCACCGGCCGCGTCGCCCGCCGGCGACACCGCGCCGACGCCGGTGGTCAGCACCGCCCGCAGTGACTCGGCGGCCCGGGCCCAGGCCCGCGCCCGTCAGGCGGACTCGCTGGAGCGGGTCCGGATCGAGACGGCCCGGCAGGATTCCCTCGCGCGCGCCCGGGAGACCGAGGTGCTGCGGGAGACCTTCAGCTACGGCGGCGGCAGCCGAGACCCCTTCGCCTCCCTGATCTCCGCGGATCGCGTGGGGCCGGAGCTGGCCGACCTCCAGCTGGTCGGCGTCTACCAAGATTTGGCGTACAGTCGGAACAGCATCGCGATCCTCCGCGAGAAGGCCGGCAGCAAGCGCTACAAGCTTCGTGTCGGCGACCAGTTGGGGCGGCTCACGGTCGCCCAGATCCGGCGGCGGGACGTGGTGTTCACCATCGAGG
>JBFIUJ010000299.1:0-2837 GCA_041607595.1 Gemmatimonadales bacterium
CGAGGCGATCAGCGGATAGTAGATGTCCCATACGATGAACGGCCCGCCCAGCGTATAGACCCAGACCGCGAACGAGAGCGTGGTCACCCCGAGCTGGGCCACCCCGGTCACCCGGCTCACCTTCCGGAGGTAGACGGGGGTCAGGACCAGGAGCACGAAGAACACGACCTGGATCAGGATCGGCTGCAGCTCGGCGTCGGTCAGGCGGGAGGGCTGCTGCACCGACGGGGCGGCGGCCGTGGCGCCGAAGCCGAGGATGCCGGCCAGGACCATGTAGGCCGCGACGATCTCCGTCGGGATCAGCTTCAGCAGCTTGTCGCGGTAGGGCTGGGTCGCGTTGATCGCTCTGGGCATCGCGTCCTCCTTTCGAGCGCCTGTTTACTGGCGCCGTTCGCGCGGCGATGAGACGTGGCCGCCGAGTATGCGCCAGCCCTCCGGTCGCAGGCCGAAGAGCATCGTGGTCGCCCCGCCGACGCGGAATCCCTGGCCGCCGGTATAGATGAAACGGGAATCGAACCCGGCCACCAGGTACGCGAGCCCCGGGCCGAGGGCCGTGATCTCGACGTCGCGATAGGTGGTCTCGATCCGGAGCCCCGCCGGGAGCCGCTGCAGGCTCGCCAAGATCTCCGCGACGGACCGGTAGCGGACGGCGCCGTCCTCGACCCAGCGGAACGACGGGTCGTTCGCGTAGAGCGCGAAGGCGGAGTCCCATGCCCCGGCGGCCTGGTGACGCCGGAAGTCATCCAGCGCGGCGGCGACCCTCGAGCGGACGTCGGCCGCCTGGTCGTCGGTGAGGGTGGACGGCTGCGGGGAGCAGCCGACCAGGAGGAGCAGACAGGCCAGGAGGCGCTGCGGGCGCATGGGTTCTCCGTGAATCGAGGTGGGCTCAGTCGCTCTCGGGCGACACGGGCTCGGACGCCGGCGGAGTGGCGACGGCCGCCCCCAGCAGGGTCGCGGCGGAGAGGAGCGCCAGGGATCCGCCCGCGAACCAGAGCGCCAGGACGCCGACCAGCATCGCAGGGGATCCCGGCGTGTCGGGCAGCCTGGGCGGGAGCCAGAGGGCGAGCCCCAGCCCCGCAGCCAGGCCCACGGCACTCCCGAGGAACAGCACCGTCCGGGTGGCGGAGGATCGCCGAGCCCGGGCTCGTGCCCGCAGCGCGACCGGGATCGCCACCATGGAGGCCACTGCCAGGAGGAGCAGGGTGCTGCCGGAAGCCGCCAAGCGAGGACCTCGTTGCCCGGGAAGGGAACGGCGCGCGCCACCGGTGCGCGTCGGCATCAAGAATGGTCGGCGCGCGGCCGGCGCGGCAACCCCGCGATCGCCCCGGAGCCAATGCCGTGCTCGTGGGTATAATATTGATCGCGCGGGCCCGTCTGCGGAAACTCCGGCCGGGTGGCCGCCGTAGGCACAACCGGCTTTCCCCGCATGATTCTAGAGCTCCTGGACCCGACGAGGGCCGATTCGGCATGACCGCAGACCTGAGCCGCCTCCGGATCGATCGCGACCGCCCCGACCCGGGGCAGCGCCGGGCGTTCCGCTGGGCCGCTGCGCTCGCGGGAGCGGCGGTGCTCTTCATCGCGGCGCTGGTGGTCTACGCCCGTGAGGCGCCGGGCACCGAGGTCGTCGTGGCGCAGGTCCAGGTGAGCGGCGGATCGGGGGGGGCGGGTGGCGCCGGGATCACGGCCAACGGCTACGTCGTGGCCCGGACCCGGGCCTCCGTGTCCTCTCGGATCTCCGGCCGGCTCGCCTGGCTCGGCGTGGAGGAGGGTAGCGTGGTGCGGCGGGGCGAAGTCATCGCCCGGCTGGAGAACGCTGACTTCTCGGCGGCGGTGGCCCAGGCCGTGGCGGACAGCTTGCGGGCCGAGGCCGGGCTGCGGGAGGCGCAGGCCACCCGCGACCAGATCGAGCGGGACCTGGCCCGCTCCCGGGAGCTCGTGGCCAAGGACCTGGAGGCGCCGCGGACCGCGGAGGACCTCGGCGCCCAGCTGGCGGCGGCGGAGGCCCGGGTGGGGGTCCAGCGGGCCCAGGTCGCGGCGGCGGGCGCCGGGGTCGCATTCGCCCGGGCGAACCTGGAGAACACGATCATCCGGGCGCCCTTCGACGGGACCGTGCTCCGCAAGGACGCCGAAGTGGGCGAGGTGGTGGCCCCGGTGGCGACCGGAGGCGGCCTCACCCGCGGCGCGGTGGTCACCATGGCCAACCTCCGGACCCTCGAGGTCGAGGTGGACGTGAACGAGGCCTACATCGCCCAGATCCGCGACGAGCAGCCCGCCCGGATCGTGCTCGATGCCTACCCCCAGGCCACCTTCGCCGGGCGCGTCCGCCAGATCGTCCCCACCGCGGACCGGCAGCGGGCCACGGTGCAGGTGAAGGTCGGCATCAGCGACCGCGACCCCCGCATCTTGCCGGAGATGGGCGCCCGGGTGGAGTTCCTCGCCGCCGAGTCGGACTCCGCGGCCCCGATGCGGGTCCTCGTGCCCGCCGAGGCCGTCCGCGTCTCGGGCGCCGAGACCATCGTCTGGGTGGTGCGGGACGGCCGGGCCGTCCGCACCGTCATCGTCGCGGGCCCGGTCTCGGGCGGCCGGCGCGAGGTGCGCTCGGGCCTCTCGGGCGGCGAGACCGTCGTGATGGATCCTCCCTCAGGACTCGAAAACGGAGACCGCGTCAATGTCGTCACCCGCTAGCCAGACCCGCCCCGCCGGCACCGCCTCCTCCGAGCGCGGGGCCGGCAAGGTGCTCGTCGAGATCAGGGGACTCACCAAGGAGTATCGCCGGGGAGCGGAGACGATCCACGTGTTCGAGGGGGTGGATCTCGACATCCGCCAGGGCGACTTCC
>JBFIUJ010000300.1:0-2818 GCA_041607595.1 Gemmatimonadales bacterium
AGTCGGCCGGGGTCAATACCACCCTGCTCCTGGTGACCAACGGGGGCCACAGCCTCGAGAACGTGGGCGGGCCGGCCAACCCGAGCAACGCCCAGACTGTGAACCTGATCGCGAACTTCTTCGACAACAATGTCAAGTAGCGGGGGGAACGGCGCGGGGAAAGTGCTGGTGACGGGCGGCACCGGGTTCACCGGAGGCGCGCTCTGCCGACGACTCGTCGCGGACGGGGCGGAGGTCGTGGCCTTCGTGCGGCCCACGAGCGAGACGGCGCCCCTGCAGGACCTCGGGATCGAGTGTCGCGTCGTGGACCTCGGCGACCGCGCCGACGTCCAGCGGCACTTCGACGGCGTCGCCACGGTATACCATGTGGCGGCCGCGTACCGCCAGGAGCACGCGGACCGGTCCGAGTTCCAACGCATCAACGTGGATGCGACCGGCCACCTCCTCGCCGTGGCCCGGGAGGCCGGCGTGCGCCGGTTCGTCCATTGCTCCACCGTAGGCGTCCAGGGGCAGATCGACGATCCGCCGGCCGACGAGGACTACCGCTTCGAGCCCGGTGACCACTATCAGGAGAGCAAGCTCGCCGGGGAGCTCCTCGCGCGCGAGTACTTCGGCTCCGATCTGCCGGTGACGGTCGTCCGGCCCGTGGGCATCTATGGTCCGGGAGATCGACGCTTCCTCAAGCTCTTCCGCGCCGTGGCCCGCGGGCGCTTCGTGATGATCGGCACCGGCGAGACGCTCTACCACATGACCTACATCGACGACTTGATCGAGGGGTTCGTGCTCGCGGGCACGGTCCCCGATGCGGTCGGTCGGGTGTTCACCATCGGGGGAGGGCGCTACACCACGCTGCACGAGCTGGTGAACCTCGTGGCCGACGTGCTCGCGCGTCCGCACCCGCGGCTCCGCGTCCCGCTCGCCCCGGTCCTTGCCGCCGCCGCCCTCTGCGAGGCGGTCTGCCGCCCGCTGCGGATCAGCCCGCCGCTCTACCCCCGCCGGGTGGAATTCTTCTCCAAGGACCGCGCCTTCGACATCGGCCGCGCCCGGACGGTGCTCGGCTACGCGCCCCGGATCGACCTGGAAGAAGGCCTGGGCCGCACCGCCGAGTGGTACCGGGAGCAGCAATGGCTCTAGCCGCGACCGCCCCGATGGCTGCGACCCGACTGGTCGGTCCGCTCCTGGTGGATGCGCACGTCCACTTCTACCCCTGCTTCGCCCCCGAGCGGTTCCTGGACGCGGCCGCGGCGAATGTCGCCGAGGCGGGGCGGCGGCTCGCGCTCGTCGAGCCGCCGATCGGCTGCCTCCTCCTCACCGAGACGCCGGACATGCACTGGTTCCGCCGCTGGCGCGACGAGGGCGCCGGTGGTGAGGGGCCCTGGAGCCTCCGGCCGACCCAGGACGACATCGGCCTCCTCGCCCTCCGGGGCGGCCAGCCGCGCCTCGTGCTCGTGGCGGGCCGGCAGATCGCGACGCGGGAGGGGCTGGAGGTGCTGGCCCTCGGGTGCGACCGGGACTTCCCCCGCGGCCTCGCCTTTCCCGACGCCCTCCGGGCCTCGGTGGACGCCGGGGCGGTGACCGTCGTGCCGTGGGGCTTCGGCAAGTGGTGGTTCCGACGCCGCAGGCTGGTCCGCTGGCTGGTGGATACGGCGGCTCCCGGGACGGTCTTCCTGGGGGACAACGGCGGCCGGGCCCGCCTCGGTCGGGACCCCGCGCTGTTCGCCCGGGCCCGGGCCCGGGGGCTCCTCGTCCTCCGCGGCAGCGACCCGTTGCCCTTCACCAACCAAGAGACCCGGGCCGGCGGCTTTGGGTTCGTGCTGCCGGGCACGGTGCGGGCCGAGACGGCCGCGGCGGACCTCCTGCGGCACCTCGGGGCCCTGCGCCGGCAGCCGATCGAGTTCGGTCGGCTCCAGCCCCCCGTGACGTTCCTCGCGACCCAACTGCGGATGCATCTGCGCAAGCACCTGGGCCGGCAGCGATGAAGACTCTCGTCATCGCTCCCCAACCGTTCTTCTCCCCCCGCGGCACGCCCTTCAGCGTCTACTACCGCACGATGGTGGCGGCCCAGCTGGGGATGGACATCGACCTCCTGACCTACGGGGAGGGACAGGACGTAGACCTGCCTGGGGTGCGCATCATCCGGATCCCTCGGTTCAAGGTTCTCGGCGACGTCAAGGTGGGGCCGTCTCCCCTCAAGCTCTTCCTGGACCTGTTCGTGCTCGCCTGGGCGGTCGGGCTCCTGATCCGACACCGCTACCGGGTGGTCCACGCCCACGAGGAGAGCGTCTTCCTGGGCCGGCTCCTGAAGCCGGTGTTCGGGTACAAGCTGGTGTACGACATGCATTCCAGCCTGCCCCAGCAGCTCACGAACTTCAAATTCACCACCTCACGCCTGCTGATCGGGCTGTTCGAGCGCCTCGAGGATGGCGCCCTGCGGGCGTCGGACGCGGTGATCACGATCTGCCCCGATCTGGCGGCCTACGCGGAGCCCCGGCTCCCCGACCCCCGCCGCCATTTCCTGATCGAGAACTCCATCTTCGAGGACGTGCGCCTGCGGGAGTCCGAGGCGTCGGCGAGCCCGGATCCTGCCGCCGTGCCGGGCGACCGGCCCGTGGTGATCTACGCCGGGACCTTCGAGAGCTATCAGGGGCTGGACATCCTCATCCCGGCCTTTGCCCGCGCGCGGGAGCGGTGTCCCGATGCGTTCCTCCTCCTCGTCGGCGGGAAGCCCGACCAGGTGGAGGCGATGCGCGCGTTGGCGGCGAGCCTGGGGCTCGAGGCCCATTGCCGCTTCACCGGACAGGTCCCCCAGCCGGTTGCC
>JBFIUJ010000301.1:0-2799 GCA_041607595.1 Gemmatimonadales bacterium
AGTGAGGAGACATGATCTGCACGCCGTACTGGTTGAAGAGATCCTGGATCTGCTCGTGCAGCCTCGAGAGCAGCTCCAGCCGCCGCTCCGGCTCGGGAGTATAGGCGTTGAGCTCGTACTCCACGTAGAAGTCGGAAAGGGCTCGCTGCCGAACGAACGGGGCCGGAGCCGCGGCCAGCCCCGGCGTCCGCTGCGCCGCCTGCTGCAGTAATGCGTACACTTGACGCCACGGCGCATCATACCCGATCGTCACCGTGGTGTGCAGGATGACCCCGGACTCCCCGCGCAGACGCGACAGGTTCCGGACGTTCTGGCTCAACAGGACGGCGCTGGGGATGGTCACCTCCACCAGCTTCGGGGTCTGGATCTTGGTCGAGAGAAGCCCGACCGAGGTCACCAGGCCCTCGGTGTCCGCGATGGCCACGTAATCGCCGGGGCGGAGCGCCCGCGTGTACATCACGACGAGCCCGCTCATCGCCTGGCCGATGACGCCGGTGGAGCCCAGGGTCACCAGCACCCCGGCGAACACCGAGACTCCGCGGAACGCGACCGTCTCGCTGCCCGGAACCAGGGGATAGACGATCGCCAGGGTGAAGAGCCAGAGCACGGCCACTGCGATGCGACGGGTGGCGCTGGCGGTATCCGGATGGAGGCCGGGCACCCGAACCGTCCCGTCCCCCACGGCCCGAAAGAACCCGCTCAGCAGGCGGGACACGAACCGCGCGGCGACCAGCACCACCGCTATGGTGAAGAGGTTCGGCACGGCCAGAATCACCTGGCCTGCCAACCCCGCCAGAGTGTCGATCAGGTACTCGCCGAGGGCTTCTCCCCACTGACGTGTCTGGGGGAAGCGGGTGAGCACGTACGCCACGGCGATGTAGGTAAGGAACAGACCGGCGGCCCAGACCAGTCCCGTCACGGTCCGCTCGAGGACCCGCAGCACCTGGGCGCGCCGTACCAAGGTGTAGCCGCCGAGAGTCAGGTCGCGCACGGGCCGCCACCGAGCGCCGGCGAGCCGGCCTTCCGTCCAGCGCCGCACCCGCGCCAGGGCGCGCAGGCCCAGCGCCAGGACCAGCAGGGCGACCAGCGAATGCCCCAGCGCGGAGAGCAGGACTCCGAGGCTCCGCGACTCGCGCTCCTCCCGCAGGCCCACCTCCAGCCGGGCGACCACACCGCGCACTTCGTCGTCCAGGGTGACTCCCACCGCGTGCTCGATGTCCCCGGGGGTGACCGTGAACAGGGGGTGGCCGTCCAGGCGGATCACCCGGCCCTCGGGCACGGTGTCGAAGGAGACCCCATCGAACCCGGCCTCCAGCGCCGCACGAATCCGGCGGCCGGCGGCCTCCGAACGGTCCCACACGGACAGCGCCCCAAGAGGCGCGTGAAACACGATGACGGGCCGGTTGCTGACGTAGAGCACGGCGCTGTCCGCCGGGACCTGCACGGCCAGCGACACGAGGAACCACGCTGCGACGATCATCCGATGCGCTCCGGTGGTGACGGGGTGTGCGGCACCCCTCGCCCTTTCTCGCGGATGAAGTTGCCGGCCGCCCCTGCCAAGGGGAAGAGGCGCTCGGCGTGCTTCCCCTCTGGATACGCGAAGGGCCAGCGGGTCTCCCCGCCGGCCCACCACGATTCGATCCGTCGGACCCGCGCTAAGGCGCCGGGCGTGCCGGGAGCGGACGCCCCATCAGCTCGTCGGCGATCCAGCCCGCGTCGTACACCTTCCGGAGCGCCTCGATGATGCCGGCCGAGTGGACGCTGACCGAGCGGGAGACCTCGTCGGTGTAGATGAAGCGGTTCGGCAGCATCTCGATGTTCCCGTCGAAGACGAGACCCACCACCTCCATGCGGCGGTTGATCACCGGGCTCCCCGAGTTGCCGCCGATGATGTCGTTGGTCGAGACGAAGTTGATCGGGGTGGCCAGATCGAGCCGGTCCCGCCGCTCGGCCCAGCGCGGGGCCAGGTTCCAGGGGGATTCCCCCTCGAACTCCGCGGAGCGAGCGTAGAGGCCGTAGAGCGTGGTCTTGGGGGGCGCGAAGGTGCCGTTCATCGGGTAGCGCCGGACTACCCCGTCGGTGATCCGCAGGGTGAACGTGGCGTCTGGCGGCAACGCGGTGCCGTAGGCGGCGAAGATGGCGCGCCCGATCCGCTCGGCGTTGGCCGACACCGCGGCATCGAGCGGCTGCGCCCGGCGGGAGACGCCGAGGGCCAGCGGCGAGATCGCGCGCGCCACCACGAGCATCGGATCGACGGACGAGGCTACCATGGCCGCACCCGCCTCCACCAGCCCGCGCCTGACCACCGGGTCCGCGAGCTTGGTCTCATCGACCAGCCTGCGGGCCGCCCCCTCCGGGCTCCGGCCGCCCAGCACCGCCGCGAGGAAGGGATCGCCGGCGGGGAGCTCGCGCTGAGCCGCCGCGAGCTGGGCCGCGAGGGCGCGCGCCTCGAGCTCGGTGTCGATCGTCAGCTCCCGGACAACCTGCCGCTGGACCCGCGCCAGCCCCTCGCCCCGATAGGGCTGGAGCCGGAGCGAGTCGGGCAAGGCGGCCTGCTCGGGCAGCCGGACGATGTCCCCGGCCAGGCCCAGGAGCTGGGAGCCGCCGAAGCCGTAGTAGCGCCGCAGCACCGCCAGCTCGGCCAGGCCGCGCTGCGCCCGGGCGATCTCGTCCCAGGCGCCGCCGTAGGTCGCGCGCAGCGCGGGATCGCGGTCGATCCGAGCGCGGAAGTCGCGCTCGAAGGCCCGCTTCCTGTCCATGATCACCGGATCGCGGAGCCCGCTCAGGTATCCGGACACC
>JBFIUJ010000302.1:0-2611 GCA_041607595.1 Gemmatimonadales bacterium
CGCTGGGGGGTGGAGGACGCCACCCGGCGGATGGTCGGGATGTTCGCCATGGCGGTGTGGGATCACGCGGAGCGCCGGCTGCATCTGGTGCGGGACCGGCTCGGGATCAAGCCGCTGTTCGTCTTCCACCGTCCGGGGTTCCTCGCCTTCGGCTCCGAGCTGAAGGCGCTGCTGGCCCTGGACGAGGTCGACCGGGAGCTCGACCCCGCCGCCCTGACCCGCTACCTCCGCCTGCTCTACGTACCGGCCCCGGCCACGATCTTCGCCCGGACCCAGAAGCTCCGTCCCGGGCACATCCTGACCATCGGCGATCCGAGCGCGCCGCTCCCACCCGCGAGACCGTTCTGGTCGCTCGAGGACGTGGCCCGGCGGGGCATGGCCGACCCGTGGCGTGGGGACGACGCCGAGACGGTGGCGGAGGCGGAGCGGCTGCTGCGCGAGGCCGTCGGCCTCCGCATGATCGCCGACGTGCCGCTGGGCGCATTCCTCTCCGGCGGCATCGATTCCTCGACGGTCGTGGCGCTGATGCAGGAGATGTCGGACCGTCCGGTGCAGACCTTCACGATCGGGTTCACCGAGCGGGACTACGACGAGTCGGCCCATGCGGCGGCGATCGCCGCCCACCTGGGGACCGACCATACGGCCATCACCGTGACGCCGGCGGAGGTCGAGGCGGTGGTGCCGAGCCTGGCCGAGATGTTCGACGAGCCGCTCGCCGACCCCTCCGGAATCCCCACCTTCCTGGTCTCGCAGCTCGCCCGCCGCACGGTCACCGTGGCCCTGTCGGGCGACGGGGGCGACGAGCTCTTCGGCGGATACAACCGCTATGTCACCGGCGAATCGGCGCTGCGGACGGCCGGACTCCTTCCCGGACCGGCCCGCCGCCTGGTCGCGTCGATGATCGGGGGGGCGTCTCCCCGAACCTGGAATCGCCTCGGTCGCGGACTCGGGACCGTCTTGCCCGGGCCGTTCCGGGACCCTCGGCTCGGCGAGAAGTTCTACAAGCTGCGCACCCTCGCGGGAGCGCAGGGGCCCGCCCACATGTACCGGGCTCTGGTCTCCTGCTGGCAGGAGCCGTGCGATCTCGTCGTAGGAGGACGCGAGGGGGAGAGCGGGCTCGAGGGCGCCTGGGACACGCTGGCCCACGGCTCCACGCTCGAGCGCATGATGCTGGCCGACCAGGCCGAGTACCTCCCGGACGATCTCCTGGCCAAGGTGGACCGAGCGAGCATGGCGGTGAGCCTCGAGGCCCGCGTGCCGATCCTGGACCACCGCGTGGTCGAGTTCTCCTGGCGCCTGCCCCGCCGGTTCAAGATCCGGGACCGCCGCGGCAAGTGGGTGCTGCGTCGGGTCCTCGCGCGCCGGGTCCCCGACGTGCTGGTGGACCGGCCCAAGATGGGGTTCTCGGTCCCCATCGACGGCTGGCTCCGGGGGCCGCTGCGGGAGTGGGCCGAGGACCTGCTCGCGCCGGGACGGCTGCGGCGCGAGGGCATCCTCGAGCCGGGTCCGATCCGTCACGCGTGGGAGGAGTTCCAGGCGGGCCGAGGGGCCGGCGGCATGGGCCTGTGGGCGGTGCTCATGTTCCAAGCCTGGCAGGACCGATGGAGTGCGTCATCCCGTGAACCGACTCGGCGGCCGGGTGCCGTCGAGGTCTCCGTATAGATCACAAGAGGAATGCCATGAGTGGAACCGGACAGACCCTGCCGTTGAGCGAAGCCCTCCAGACCGAGGAGCAGGAGGAGATCGCCCGGCACGACGAGCTGTATCGCAAGGAGCGTCCCTCGGACCTCGCCATGACGCCGTCGGATTGGGAGAAATTCGACCGCGATCCGGACACCATCAGTCCCTACATCGCCTCGATTCAGGCGCTGGGCGATCTCGCCGGGCGGCACGTGCTGGATGCCGGCTGCGGCGACGGATGGCTCAGCGTCATCCTGGCCAAGCGCGGCGCCACGGTCGAGGGGTTCGACATTTCCGAGGAGGGGGTGGTCACGGCGCGGGCCCGGGCCGAGGCGAACGGGGTGACCGATCGGTGCGCCTTCGAAGCCGCTTCCTTCTACACCCTGCCGTACCCGGATGAGCGGTTCGATCTCGTCGCCGGGCAGGCGATCCTACACCACGTCAGTGACAAGGCCCGGGTCGCGGCCGAGCTGTTTCGGGTCATGAAGCCGGGGGCCCGGGCGGTCTTTCACGAGCCGTTCGGGAACAGCCTCCTGCTCGAGCGCCTCCGCCTCCTGGTGCCGGTCCGCTCGCAGGCCGAAGAAGACCCGACCGAATGGAAGAAGCAGTTCAAGTATCGCGACCTGGATCCGTTCGAACCCTATTTCCAGATCGAGCGCCAGGAGTGGCACATGCTCTCCCGGCTGGATCGGGTGTTCTCGTCGCCTGGGGTGGTCGAGCGGCTGGGCCGCTGGGACAAGGCGCTGCTGCGGCGGTGGAAGTGGCTGCGGCCCTACGCCCGGGAGATCCTGGTGGTGATGACCCGGCGGCCCGCCATGGCTCAGCGGCCCGGCGGGGCCGAGGCGCCCGCCGTGGACCGCGCCTCCTGAAGGGCCGGGAGCAGACCGGCGGTGAGGGCGCCGGCCAGCACGCCGGCGCCCTCGTCGGTGAA